>CAZOHX010000017.1:1618-12796 GCA_964579315.1 uncultured Saprospiraceae bacterium | reverse complement strand
CGAAGTAGTATCGATTCCAATATTGAGTGTCGTTTCAGAAGTACACCCATTGGCATCCGCAACCACTAAGCTGTAATCACCTGCACTATCCACCATAATGGAAGTTTGATCTACAGGAGTTGTTATATTCCCATTGGGAGTTGACCAAAGAAAATCAACTGCACCAGATGAACCCGAACCATCTAAGGTAAGAAGGTTATCTGTACAAGTAAGCAAGGTTTTTCCACTTACTAAGCAAGAAGGCTTGGTTGTATAATTATTTACAGAAATAGTTTTGCTACTTGAACAGCAAGTTATGGTATCTTTAAGTGATAAAGTATAAAATCCAGGTTTATCGATAGTAGGAGTCAAGGTATTGGCACCACTTACAATATTCCCATTAGAAGTTGTCCATTCGATATAGGTGCTATTTGTAACCACGCTACTAGATGCATCCAAGACCGTTTCTCCATTGATACAAACAGATTGATTATTGGCTACAGCATCTACATCACTAAGGATACCAGCAAGTACGGAGATTGTAAAATCACAAATATTACCATTTACACCATCCAACACCAAATAATAGGTATTTCCAATAGTAATCGTAGTATTACTTACAATGGTAATATCATTTTGATTGGCGCTACTAGCACAATTAGAAACTAAATTGAATGTAGAGCAATCCGCTGTTTCATATACAGCTGCCTGTAATCCTTTTGTATTGTCTGAACAATTGGAGAATGAAATTTTAAAAGTAATAAAATTTTCATCTGCTATGAATTTAAAATATTGATCATTTTCAATTGTTCCGCAAAACCCTGTGGGAGCAGGACTAGCTGTAAAACCTGCGGAAGATCCTGAATAACCATCAAGGTTACAAGAAAATAAAGGTGCATTGGCACATTCATCTGCAGCAATAGGCGGCGTGACACAGGTTTGTGCAAAACTGACAAAAGCTGTCAAAATAAAAAGACAAACGGTAAAAAAACGGTAATTCTTTCTCATAGTGTGTTTAGTTAATCTTAATGTGTGATATTTGGGTATTCCGATAAATCATTTTAGAATATCTTGCTTACCTCCTTTCAAAATAGTTACCATTTGACCGTATTTGAGATATATTTTGTAAAATAATGTGACATGGAAAATGGAGGGTTGGTCAACGGATTTAGATTTGAAAGATACAAATGACAATTATCAAGAATAAATTTTTACTTTTGCAGTAATGAATGAAACGTCTATATTCGGAAAATTTGAGCAATCAAAAGTATTGATTGTCGGGGATGTAATGGTAGATCGGTACATTACGGGTAAGATTCATCGAATCTCCCCAGAAGCTCCTGTTCCAGTATTAAATTTTAAAAACGAAGAAAATAGACTAGGCGGTGCTGCCAATGTAGCCTTAAATATAAAATCACTGGGTGCGAAGCCCATCTTATGTAGTATTATTGGCAATGATGAAAACGGTACATTATTCAAATTACTGCTTGAAAAAGAGCAAATTGATGTGGATCATATTTTGATGGTTTCAGATAGACCAACCACCGTAAAGACTCGCTTGTTGGCAGATGGGCAGCAAGTCCTAAGAGTAGATCGAGAAACTACAACAGACATTACAGATGATATTAAGGATAAAATTATCCAACAAATTCAATCTATCATTATCCATTCGTCCATAGACTGTATTATTTTACAAGACTACAACAAAGGATTATTGACCCGTGATTTGATTGAGCATATCATTCAACTAAGCAAAGATTATAGCATCCCAATATTAGTAGATCCAAAATCGAAAAATTTTTTCGTCTATCAAGGGGTCACTTTATTTAAACCCAATTTGAAAGAAGTGCGTGCTGCCACTCAACTCGAAATCGAATCAACCATAGACTCCTTACGAAAAGCATCTACTTTTATACGTTCTCAGCTCAATCATAAAATCACAATGATTACTTTATCGGAAAAGGGGATTTATATTGACGATGGAAAAAATGATGGTATTTATCCCACAACACCAAGAGATATAGCAGATGTTTGCGGAGCAGGAGATACGGTAATTAGTACAGCTGCCTTGGCGATTATATTGGGATTGAAATTACCTGAAATGGCAAGACTATGCAATATAGCAGGCGGTCAAGTATGTGAACAAATCGGTATAATCCCCATAGATAAAGCACAGTTAGATAAAGAGTTTAGTCAATAAACGCTTATAACAAAGCAAATTATGTCATCTATTAGTCATAATTAGAATAAAGATTAAATACTTTTTGCATATTTTAATAAATTGGTTAATTTTATGATTAATTCTATATTTTTAATAAAAAAATCTATAATATGATGAATTTTACAAAGAAATTATTTTTTAGTTTAGTATTGCTTTTGTCTGTAGGGCAGTTATTTGCACAATTGCAATTTTCTATTTCAGAACCTGCGGGTATTGCAGGAGAATATGATGTTGCAATATCTTCTTTTGGCTCAACAGTCTGTGATTTGGATGCTCCTATTGAAGCTCCGTTGGTTTTTGTTACTGACATTAGTGCACCTGAATCCGATGGTTGTGATTCTATTACGCAGGATTTGACAGGCAAGATTGCTTTTGTAGATAGAGGAATCTGTTTTTTTACAAAAAAAGTACTTAATTGTCAAAAGAAAGGTGCTATGGCGGTTGTGATTTGTAATAATGTTGATAAAGATATTGTGAATCCACTAGGAAGTGACCCTGATGTTAATATTTTGTCTTGCATGATAAGTAAAAGTGATTGTGCAAAGATTCGTTTATTGATTGATGGTTCAGTAGGGAAATTAAATAACAAGTATTCAAAAACTAGAGAGGAGACAAGAACTGTAATTTGGGAAGAAGATTTTAATGATGGAATGGATGGATGGGAAACAACTCAAACAGGAAATACAGAGGGAGATACTTTTCTTTGGGATGCAAATGGTAATTTCCCAAATGCAACTGCAATAGGAATGGATGGATCTACTTGCACAGGAGCTGTGGGCGTTCCAGGTACATGGTATCAATCAGAAAGAGGTACTAAGGATTTTCCACCCGAACCGGAACTATATAAAGATTTGGATATTGAGTTGATTTCACCATCTATTGATTTGTCTGCAGTGAATATGCCTTTGGCGGTAGAGTTTGACCAAACAATCCAAGTGCTAAATCCTAATAGTGGATCATATGTAAGTTTTTCATATTCAATAGATGGAGGTGAAAATTGGATAACTCAAACATTATTTGATGATTTAGCTGCAAATGATCCTGCAGTTACTTCTACAGAGAGAATTCCTTTGGTAGGGGCAGAAGGTAATGCAAACGTAAAATTGAGATTCCATTATACAATGGATTTTTATAGTTGGATAATTGATAATGTGAAGATTTTGGAGCGGGAAGCAAATAATATTGGTATATCATCTTTTTATGCTATACCTCCAGATGCACAGATTCCATTAAGTCAAGTATATCCTATACATTTCTTAGCAGAACTAGAAAACATAGGGGCAAATGCACAACATAATGTGAAGATGTCTGTCTCAATTAAGAAAGATGGTCAAGAAATATTCACAGCAGTTAACGATTATGGTACCGTAGATCCAGATACTTCTATTTTTAACCAGCCTTTCACTGATACATTTACACCATCAGAGCTAGGAGTATATACAGGAAGTTATTCTATAGTTTCAGATGAAGAAGATTTTGATCCAACGAATAATGTAACGCCTGAATTTACATTTGAAGTTACAGATGCTACTTTTGCAAAAGAAACAGAGGCTACAACTTCTTCTACTGCAGCTAATTCCAATTGGACTGATAGTGAAAATACTCCCCATTCATGGGCAATGGGTAATGTTTATGTGATTAACAATAACGAATCTAATGGTAAGCTATTGATTTTGGACAATGTAGAGATTGCTTTTGGTAATCCTGATTCGTTAATAGGTAATGATGTTGTTTTGTTTTTGTATAAATGGGATGATAGTGCTAATAATAATGGCATAATGGAAGAAGGAGAGTTTACATCTGTTGGATTCGCAGAATATACTTTTACAGGTGATGAAACTGCATTTGAACCTTTTGCGATTACTTTAGATGATGATGAAGATGATGGTAATGATGTTGTTAATCTAGAGGCTAATACAACTTATGTTGTTATGATGCAATATACTGATCCAACTACAGGTGTTGATAAAGATAACTTATATCTAGCTAGTGGAAGTGGTTATGACCGTTTTGCTCAATCTGTATTGAATGCTGCTGAGAACACAGAAATTGGGACTAATTTATTTGGACTTGGAATAGGAGACACAAGAATACCTTACGTCTATGGTGTATTGCCAGATGAAAATACTGCATTTAGTGAAATTTCATATAGACCAAATAGATTTGGAACGGATTTCTCTCCTGTGATTAGAATGAACTTAAAGGAGTGGACTGTGGCAACAGACGACGTACTATCATCAAATAACATCATCAAAGTATTCCCAAATCCAACTCAAAATGAAATCAATGTTTCATTAGATTTGGCAAAAGCAGCAAGTACTGCGACGATTAATATCACAGATATAACGGGAAAGGTGGTAATGACAAAAGAGCTTTCCAATGTGAAAGAAGGAACATTTAAAATGAATACAACGACATTGCCAAATGGAGTTTACAACTTGAATGTAATTACAGATGAGGGATTTAGAGCTTCTAAATTTGTTATTCAAAAATAAAAATTAATAAAATATTAATTGAAATAACAGTTGGGGGGCTTAGCAGTGATGTTAAGCCCCTTTTTTTATAACTTTAAACTAAATTATAATGAAAAGAATCTACATTTTTTTGACTACACTGCTTTGGGTGAGTATATCCACAGCTCAACCTTTAATGGAACTAAGAATAGATAGTCCGAGTTCAATACAAGGCACTTATGTAGTAAGACATGCTGCCTTTGGATACGATTGTGAAAAGATGATATCAGGAGCATTAGCTTTTATTGACGATGGTACTTCTAACCCTACCGAAGGGTGTTCTCCAGCACAAAATGATTTGACAGGAAAGATTGCAATGATTGATAGAGGTAGTTGCAATTTTTCGTTAAAGGCATGGAATGCTCAAGAAGCGGGGGCTGTTGCGGTGATTATTTGTAATTCAAAACCTACTGCCAATTTTTTAATGACCCCAGGATTACATGGAGATGAAATAGATGTACACACGGTATTGATGTCTTTAGAAGATTGCAATACGATTAGAGCGGCGGTTCCAGGGGCTACTGCTACACTTAAAATGGTGGAAGCAGAAGAAGATTTGCTTCCTGTTGTTTGGTCGGAAGATTTTAATGATGGGATGGATGGTTGGTTGACCACTACTCAAAATAATGAAGATGAGAATTTCTTCTGGTCAGATACAGGCTTTACGACATGGACAGGATATACGGTTAAAATGGGATTGCCTAATTCTTATTGTACAGGAGCGGTTGGTTTTCCATCAGGTTGGTATCAGACTGGAAAAACAGGAATTGATACTTTGGCTGCACCTGGACCACCATATCCTGATTACTCTGCGGAACTAATATCCCCAATTATAGATTTATCTGGAGAGAGTAATTTGTTGTCATTGAAATTTGATCAAAAAATCAGAAGATTGAATGCCAATTCTGGTTCTGTATTTACTTATGTTGCTTATTCGATTGATGGAGGAGAAAACTATTCGGATCCTATTCCTATAAATGAAGATGTGGAGACATTTGTTATAGTAGATAATACCGTAAAAGTAAATTTATCCGCTATCAATGGTCATAGTGAAGTGAGAATTAAGTTTATGTATGAAATGGATTATTATTATTGGATTATTGATAATGTTAGGATTGTACAACGGGAAGATAATAATCTTGAAGTGACTTCTTTTTATGGAATTTCGCCCTACACTCAAATCCCTGAGAGTCAAGTATTTCCAATTAATTTTGTAGGAGATATTAGAAATACGGGTGCCCAAGACCAAACTAATATAGTCTTTGATATAGATATTTCTAAAGATGGCAATCAGTTATTGTATGAAAAGAAGGACTTTTCTGTGATTCAACCAGATTCTTCGAAAGAAAACCTAATATTTGAGAAAAGTTTTACGCCATCTGAAAAGGGACTTTATACAGGGACTTATAATGTGTCTGCAAGTGAAGTAGATTTTGATGTGTCAGATAATAAAAAGGTATTTAATTTTGAAGTGACAGATAGTATTTTTGCTAAAGAAACGGGAAGTACCCGTGGCTTAGCCCCTGTAGCACGACTTTGGACCAATGGCAATCCTCATAGTTGGGCGATTGGAAATGTATTTCATATTGTAAATAATCAGACTGCAATGGGTGAGCCAATCGTATGTAAAAGTATATCGGTTGGGATTTCAAATCCTTCTAAGCTAGGAGGACAATCTTTAATAGTATTATTGTATAAATGGGATGATTCTGATCATAATGGAGATGCGAATCCTGGAGAATTAACGGAAGTAGGAATCGGAGCTTATGATTTAACGGGTGAGGAAGATAATGATGAAATAATAGAATTTGTTTTAGAAGATTCAGAAGAAGATGACAATGAGTTGGTAAATTTAGAAGCCAACCAAGATTATATTGCCGTACTTCAATATACAGATGAAACCCCGGAAATTACAACTGACAATTTACTCATTTCAGCGAGTGAAGCTTATAATTATCGAGCACAAATTTTCTTGAATACACCAGATGATATTGCAGTAGAGTCAAGTGAAACAAGTGAAAGTAAAGGCTTTGGAGTGGGAGAGCCACGATATGGAACTGTTGTTGCTGTTTTGAATAATACGAGTGAAACATTTATAGATTTAGATTACCGAACCAATTTTTTCAGAATGTATATTACGCCCGTCATAAGGATGAAAATTGTACCACAATCTAATATTTTAAGCAATATAGAATTATCCAATGAAAATAAAATGACGATATATCCAAATCCTGCATCAGATGATATACAAGTGCATATTGATCTGACTCAATCTGTAGAAGATGCACAATTGGATATTGTTGATTTATCAGGAAAAGTATTATTGACAAACCACTTATCAAAGATAAAATCACGAGATTTAGGAATAAATGTGTCTAAATTACCCGAAGGAGTGTATCATCTCCAACTGACGACTGAAAGTGGAAGGAAATCAGTAAAGTTTGTAGTTATTAGATAGGTCAAATAATATAACAAAAAAGGGTTATGTCAACTAGTTGTCATAATCTTTTTTTGTTGTGTTTCAATAATTTATTAACTTGCAGGAGTTAGTGAATTGATTGTAAAAAGACTTGTTGTTATAGATTAGGACAACATTTTGTGTAATTCATCATTTTGCCCTTACAACTTTGTAGGGGCTTTTTATATCTTTGTAGTTATGAAAAAAAAGATAGATGTCAATGCATGGAAACGCAAATCACAATTTTTATTTTATAAAGATTTTGACCAACCATTTTTCAATATTACGGCAGAAGTTGATGTTACAAATGTATTGAGACAATGCAAGCAATCGGGCAATTCTTTTTTCTTGACTAGTTTATTTTTATCACAAAAGGTCGTAAATACGATTGATGCATTTCGCTACAGGATTCAAGGAGATGAAGTAGTGATTTATGAAAATGTTGAAGCAGGATCTACGATTTTATTTGAAGACAATACCTTTGGATTTTGCTATTTTAAGGACTATTCAGAGCTGGAAGTCTATTTATTGAAGGGAGAAGAGCGAATTCGAAAAGCAAAAGCAAAAAAAGCATTCCTTCCAGAAGATTTTAGAGATGACTTGATTCATTATTCGGTAGTGCCATGGGTCTCTTTTACTAGTTTGCAACATGCCCGAAATACGAAGTCGCAAGATTCTATTCCCAAGATTGTATTTGGAAAATACTATAGAGATGGAGATACGATGAAGATGCCCATTTCTGTTTCAGCACATCATGCATTAGTGGATGGTTATCATGTAGGACGATATTTTTCTAAAATGGAAGATTTAATGAAGATGGATTAACTCAAAATCACCCCGATAGGTGATGTATAAGGGACAAAGAATTAAGAACTTTGTATTGAAAGGCGTATTTACAATCATTAAAATCTAAAAATCATGAAATCATTACTCACTTTTTTATTATCCCTAACCATTGTTGTTGGTTTTTCTCAAGTAAAAATCAGCAAGAACCTACAAAAGATGTTCAGTTATATCCAAGACAGCAAATTGTCCCCAAAATTTAAAGCAGGTGCATCCAAAGCAATGAATGCCGTAATGTGCGAGGTCTATGATCCTTGGACAGGGGAATGTGTAGTTCCAGGAAAGGAGTCAAAATTACAGCCAGAAGAAATATTAAAGGGCAGAAAGGATGCTCTTTGGGCATTTGACCGAATGTTGACCAATTTGCAATCACGATCAAGAGTAACTCAGTCACTTAACAGGAGAGCACCCAAAGTGTCTAGAGAATCAAAGCATTTTTTAATGGATATGACAAAGCGTTTGGAGTTTTTTGCTGAAGCAAAGAATTTTGGTGTTCCTGTTGCGACGGGACGAGGACCGAATTAGAATTAAGAAATTTGTGTTTATTTGTGAGGGAATCTTTTGCTTTTGTGGGAGATTCTTTTTTTTGGGATGTATTCTTACTAGAATCCAAAAAAAAGGGAATAGATATATCTTCAATTTTATTGGAGCCAGATATTCAAAAAAAAACGCAACCTGCTAAAAAAACAGATTGCGAATGATCAAGTGACCTAGGGAAGATTCGAACTCCCGACCCTCAGAGCCGAAATCTGATGCTCTATCCAGCTGAGCTACTAGGCCATGATTTTCGCAAAGATAGGCTTATTTTTTAAATGGAAAAATTTTTCTTCCATTTTGATTTGAAATTTATTTTCAAAAAAACGATTAAAACTCATCGACTTTTCCCTTTTTTGTAAATAACTTATAACTTTGCATCCTAAATCAAAAAATTATGGCACGAAGAAGAAATACTTCTGTTGATGATGATGCACCAAAAGTGAAAGTGACCAAAGAATCCTTTAAAGATTCATTGAAAATATTCAAATATATCAAGCCATATAGGATAGCATTCATATTTGGTATGATTATGCTATTTTTATCGAGTGTTGTCTTTATGATATTTCCGTATCTCGCAGGTCAAATGATCGATATAGCTCAAGGAAAAGCTAGTCACCAGTTTTCATTAGCAGATATAGGTTGGGGCTTATTAGCGATGTTGATTTTACAAGGATTGGTCGCATTTTTCAGAGTTTTAGCATTTGCCACAGTCAGTGAGAAAGCAATAGCGGATGTGCGAAATGATGTATATGCTAAATTGATATCTCTACCCATTTCATTTTTTGATAATAATCGAGTAGGGGATTTAGTGAGTCGATTAACGGCTGATGTAGAGAAGTTATACAATACATTTTCTATTACTTTAGCAGAGTTTTTGAGACAGATTATCACATTGATTGTGGGCGTTGGATTTTTAGCTTTTACTGCTTGGAAATTATCCTTAATCATGTTGGCAACTTTTCCCTTGATTGTAATTGGAGCCATATTCTTTGGTAGATTTATTCGAAAATTATCAAAATCACGACAAAAAGCATTAGCAGATACCAATACGATTGTCAATGAAACGGTACAATCCATTCAAGATGTAAAATCTTATACCAATGAGTGGTATGAAGCCAATAGATATAGCAATTCAATAAAAAAAGTTGTAGTTATTGCTTTAAAATATGCTAAAGGACGAGCGGGTTTTGCTACATTTATGGTTTCTGTTTTATTTGGAGCAATATTTTTTATTATCTGGCAAGGAGCAATGTTGGTAGCGTCCAATGAAATGACGGCAGGAGAATTAATTTCTTTTGTATTTTATACAGGAATTATCGGTGGATCAATTGCTGGTTTGGGAAATTTTTATTCAGATTTAGTAGGTACAATTGGTGCTACGGAAAGAATACGGGAAATACTCGGAATGGAAAGTGAAGTGGACGTAAAACCTATCGAAAATTTCACTCCAGCAAAAGGTCATATTGCTTATGAAGATGTACGATTCTCATATCCTACCCGTCCAGATATTGAAGTTTTGAAAGGGATATCTCTAGAGATAAAAGCGGGTCAAAAGGTGGCATTGGTAGGATCCAGTGGAGCGGGAAAATCTACCATTGTGCAACTACTCTTGAGATTATATCAAATAGAAAAAGGCACAATCACACTAGATGGAAAATCTATTTCTGATTATGAAATATCGGATTATCGTAATAATTTTGCAATGGTTCCCCAAGAAGTACTCCTATTTGGCGGAAGCATACGTGAAAATATCCTTTACGGAAAACCTACTGCCACAGAAGAAGAAATTATTCAAGCAGCAAAGCAATCCAATTCTTATGAATTTATAAATTCCTTTCCCGAAGGTTTTGATACCATGGTCGGTGAACGTGGAGTAAAATTGTCAGGAGGTCAAAGACAACGAATTGCCATAGCAAGAGCCATTTTAAGAAATCCAAGTATTTTATTATTAGATGAAGCGACATCTTCTCTGGATGCCGAATCTGAGCGTGTAGTTCAAGATGCTTTAGATAATCTAATGGAAAATCGTACATCTATTATTATTGCCCATCGACTAGCCACCATCAAAAATGTGGATAAAATTTATGTCATCAATGACGGTATGATTGTCGAACAAGGTACACATGATGAATTGGTGCAAAAAGAAGATGGTATTTATCAACAATTGGCACGTCTTCAATTTAATGCTTAATTTGAAATATTAGGTATTCTTTTAATTAAAAAAGGTACGTTATGGCATAATCATAAAAGAATCCCTAAAGAATCTTCTTTGTGGATATTTAAAAATGAATCAAGCTTATATCCCAAGAAATGGATAAATGTTAATAACTTTGAATGAAATCCAAAGAATAGGAATACAATCTCAGACCCCGAAGTGGGTCAAATATTATTCATGCAATTGCCCCACTTTTTGTCACATACTCAAATTAATTAGTTCTAAGAAATTGAGAAAACCTAAAGTATGAAAACTCAAGTTCACAGCAATTTTTCAACTCAACTCAACTGCGCAGCACTAAACTAATCCCCAACTTGGTGGAGATGACTCAACCACTCGAATCTCCACTTATTAAAATTTGGCATAATATTTGAAAAACTATTATATGAAAGATAATGCCATGTATGGTAAT
>CAZOHX010000017.1:0-1518 GCA_964579315.1 uncultured Saprospiraceae bacterium | reverse complement strand
TTTGGCATAATATTTGAAAAACTATTATATGAAAGATAATGCCATGTATGGTAATATCTATTTCATGATAGACTGTATTTTGCAAAAAGCAAAATGCAAATCCTATAAACCGTTTTAACATAAAAAGTATCACCAGACAAAAATCAAGAGTTTACTCTAGATTTTTACAGACTACTTGTGTATTATCGACGGTTTAATTTTGGTAGCCCTCCGCTACTTTTTTCTAATTAAACTCAAGTTTGTTTTGATTAATTAATGAGATGAATTCATTAATTATTTTGAATTGTGGATACAGTTCAAACAGGATAGTAATGTCTTATTTTCAAATTTGAGTTAAATATTTATAACGAATGAAACACTATTTAATTACAACGAACCCCAAGGTATTTTTATACCTATTTTTATCATTTTTTGTCCATTTCGGATATGCACAATGTCCAGCAGGAGATGTTACGCTTTTAACACAAGCAGATGTGAATGCATTTTCTTCTTCTTGTCTTGATTTGAACGGACATCTTACTATTGGACCATCAACCGATATTGTTGATTTGACCCCTTTGCAAAACATAGTAAGTATTGCAGGGAATTTAACCATTAATAATAATAGTATGTTATCAGATCTGTCAGGTTTGAATCATGCTATAACGATTAATGGTGATTTAGCAATAACGAATAATGCTTCTTTATCAAATTGTAATGTCCAAACTGTTTGTGATTTTATTTCTACCCTAGGAAATACTACATTTAGTGGGAATAATGCAGCAGGAAACTGTAATTCCATAGAAAATATTGTAGGTATTCCATTAGCAACGGGTACGGTCATCGAATTGGATGTGGATGGCAATGAAGTCGGTACATCTGTTGTGATTGATGAGACTAATAATAATCCATATTCACAAACTGTATGTTCTGGTGCAGGTGGGAGATTGAAATCTGTTTCATCTTCTACTCCAACCGATAATTGTGGAAATAGTATGTATTTTCATGTGAATGTGGTTGGAAATGGGCCTCTTGGAGTTACTACACAAATGCAAGATGTATCCTATGCTTTTGCAGCAGCATTAAATAATACAGATTTATATCCATTGGTAAATACAACTTCAAGTACACAGTATGTAGCAATAAAAGTGACCCCATTTTTCGATATTGATGGAAATACTGCTTATGATGGTGCTATTGATGTAGAAGGTACTGAAATTGTTTACAATATTGCGGTTTTACCTACTCCTTATGTAGCATCAAGTAATAGTCCCGTTTGTGAAAATGGAGATATTAATTTGGCAACAGATGGAGGAATGTCATGGAATTGGAATGGACCTAATGGTTTTACTTCAACGGATCAGAATCCAGTCATCTCAAATGCAACTTCTACTCAAACGGGTACCTACTCTGTTACTATAACGAGTAGTAATGGGTGTACGAATATTTCTACGACAGATGTAATCGTAAATGGATTACCAACAGCGACAGCGAGTAACGATGGACCCGTATGTATGAATACAGATTTGACATTAAGTT
>CAZOHX010000016.1:10742-12935 GCA_964579315.1 uncultured Saprospiraceae bacterium | reverse complement strand
ACGGCATCGATTGATAATTTACTTAGAGAGTCCATTCCCCAAAATATCAAAGCAACTACCATAGCACCAACAACCAGCTTATTCTTTACAGAATAAGAGATTATTTTCTCTATCATATTATTGTAAAATTGATTTCGATAAAAATATAGAAGCAGAAATACTTCTATTAAATAAATAGTGTGATTATTTAGTTACTGGATGGAAACTCACACTTTTTACTATTGCATCCCCAATAAATTGGGGATTAATTTGTTGAGTTTTCGTCTAGACACTATTTATACCATCCTAGGAGGATTCCAAATTCCAATGTTAAAATCAAAAGAATAATCAAAAGTGTACATACAAATGACTTTATCATTAATATCGACTATAAATTCTGATTGTATATAAATTTCCAGATTTAATTCAAATGGTTCTACGAATATGCCACAACAATCACAAGTACAAAAAGGACTACAACCCTCACTATGATTATCATCACTATGATCGGAATGTTCATGCGCTAGATCGTTCATTGCGATAATAGAATCAGAGCATGGAATAAAGGATAATCCAAGCAAAGTAAATGCCATTAAAATAGATAAGTACTTCATTGATTATCGAAGATATGAATATTTAATGATAAATAACACAAAATAGTAATAAAATCATTTTAATGATAAATGTATGAAAGATAGAAAATTCCGTAGGTAATACAAAATTCTACTAGTTGTAGAAGTTGTTTACATACACAAAACATAATACAACTAGACATAAAAAAAGGAAGACAATTGCTCATCTTCCTTTTTATTATTTTTAAATATTAACTTCTAGTAAGACCAAAGATCTTGTTCAAAATTAAATATTTGCTCTTTAATTTTATCCGCTTCTAATAATAAATCAACACCTGTCAAGTAATCTTGTAAACGTCTATCATATACATTTGATTCTTTATAGATATAACTAGAAAAATATCTCATTTCCAATACATCTTCCCAAGTCATTGGACTTGACATATTACCATTTGGATTGAAATATTGATTTCTTGCAAACAATTCTCTACATTGAGGATAGTATGCCCAAAATACCAATTTTTCAAATTTAAAGTTACCATTATCATCCAAGACATCAATCAACGGAGCAATTCCTAAGATTCTAACTTTTAAAGTAGATGTATTTTCATCAAAATACCACATCTCCTTTACTCTAAAACGTTTAACATCTTCTGGATTCAACTCATTCGTTACAACTTCAATCTTCTCCTCATAAGTTTCAGGATCAAAAGTTGTAATTGTGTCCACAGATGAGCCAATAGAAGCTACTTCATCTGGCTCCAACTTATAGGTAAATTTATCATCTTCCGCACTATATACATCAATCTCTCCATTTACAGCTGCATTCATCAAAATAGTAAAAAACGGCTTTTCAGGATACGCAAAAGGTAAGTTCATCTTTTCACGAACATCAATCACTCTCCATATTGTCTTTTGCCAAAAAATATCAGCCTCACGCAATGAGCCATATGACAAAACACGTCTTTCATCAGTCAATCTTTTTTCAACAATGTCATCTAATGGTTTATCTTCATCTCCTACATCGCTTGATTCTGTCAATACATCTTCATCATCTGATGTCAAGACTTCTTCGGGAACTTGAGCAAATGCAGATGTAAAACACAACATCATTGCAAATAGACTAAAAATTTTAAATACACCCTTCATGGTAATAATGTTTAATTAGTATGTTAATTTTATTTTATATTATATACAACAGACCCAAGCCTTCTACCAGCTTTATCTCCTGGACATTTTGCTTTAATATTATCAAAGTAGTAAATATCACCTGGCCTTGCACTTCTCACCATTCTTTTTACATCCTCACCATATCTTCCTCCTCTATTGGTTTGTGAAATAGCATCCTTTCGTTTAGCCACTTTTGTTATTTCATATCCCATCACATTACATTTTGCCTCAAAATCAAAGTTCTCCAAGATTGCTGCGATTCCTAATTGAGCCCTAAACTCTCCACTTTTCATAGATCCTCCTTTTTTATTTGGACCATTACCTAACACAGGTACTGGATCAGGGATACGCTTTACTCTAAACTTAAAAGGAGTAGAAGGTAAACCACCTCCAGATACTGTTATTGTAGCTTCGCCAGGTCTTGTTGCTCTGATAGTATATTTTCCATTTCCTCCCGTTTTTGTACAACCAG
>CAZOHX010000016.1:0-10642 GCA_964579315.1 uncultured Saprospiraceae bacterium | reverse complement strand
GGTCTTGTTGCTCTGATAGTATATTTTCCATTTCCTCCCGTTTTTGTACAACCAGATGTAGAAACTTGAACCTTATTACTAGAAACACCTGCAACAACAACAGAAATAGGATTATCTACACCTATGTAGAAAACATTCATTTTATCCGCAGTCACATTTGCTGATCTAACTCCTACTTCATATTCAAAATCAGAGTTTCCCCTAGACACTTCTCCTGTAATTGGATTTGTAACCGCAACTTCTAATTTCAATTTACGCTTTCCTGTACTATTTGCTGTTTCAGAAAACTTACCTACACCGTCCTTATTTACATTGAGACGTTGTCCATTTACTTTCAATACTACTCCTTTCAACTCAGAACTATAAGCACCCATTGATACATCTGCTTCAAATTTTTCTCCCTTAATCACATATCCCTTTTTGGCATTAATTACAGGGAAGAATTTATTCAATTTGATCTCACGACCACCTGCCAATGCAGCTAAATCATTTACTGCTGCTACCTCCGCATTTTTTGCATCAGTTTCTATTTTCCGCATTACTGGTAAAACTGCAGCCAAGGGCATATGACCGAACTTGTATTTACCCCAAGTTTTGGTTCCCTCTTTTGCTCTCAATTTCCAATCATCCGTTACAGCTAAGGATAAATTGTTCTTAAAAGTTTCAATTTTCTTAGCAACTTCATCATCAGATAACTTAGCTTCTTTTTGAGCAGCCTTCATAGCTTTTGTGTAAGCGTCCACCATTTTCTGAGCCGTTTCATTAATTTTGGCTTTCAATAAATCTGCACGAGAAGTTTCACCTTTTTTTGCATGGAGCATAATTCGCTCTGATACATCCTTATTTTTCATACCCAATGGTACATGTTTTACTGGATCAAAATCAGCATCATCAATAACACCATTTTATTTCCAAATTCATCTATCATCAAGGTTCTATACTCATCGACCATTGAATTCAAATCTTTGGTTGATGCTTGAACAGATTCAATTCCTGTAAGAATAGCATTCTTTAATTCAGGATTTTTCTTGTCCAAAACTGGTTTTATGGCTGCTATAGTTTCCTTCATTGACTTATCGGATAAAGAGTTTGACTTCGCAAGACTATCATCCAAATCCAAAAATGTGTTCATTATTTCCGCTGATACATTCAACGCCAACATTGCAGTAAGTACTAAGTACATCAAGTTGATCATTAACTGCCGCGGTTCCTTAGGTATTGACATATTTTATTTTTTTTGTTGGTTCAACAATTGTAAGTTAATAAAAAAGGTAAAGGATTATTTCTTTCCAATATTCCCCATTGCACCTAATATATTACCATACACTGAATTCAAAGAACCAAGATTTTGATTCAAAGCAGTTAATTGATCTTTATAGTGTTTTGAATCTTCCAATGAGTCGCTTAAATTAGCCATAGCTTCATTCATTTTAGAATAGAAGTCACCCATCTTTTTCATATCTTTTCCAGTATTTGAAAAATCTACTTCTTGTAAAGCTTTCAATGAACCAAGACTTTTTGACATAGATTGTAACTCAGACAACATTCCGCCTAATTGATTTTCCACTACTTCTCCATTTAGAGGTGTTACAGAACTTCCTCCACCACCAGCAAGTGCCTGTACTTCGCTACTATTGTAATCTGACAATCCAGGATACAATTTATCCCAATAGTAATCTGGCTCTGGCCCTAATATCCCTAGCATTGCAAATAAAACAGCTTCAGTCACTAATCCAACAGTTAACATTTCACTCGCATGTGGCCAGCTTTGAATTTTAAATAAAGCACCCAGTAATACTACAGATGCACCAATACCGATAATGAAATTTTTAATGTACTTAAATCCTTTCGATTTTAGGAAACTCATATTTTTTTTCGTTTTAGGTTAGTTAATATTATAATTAATTGTAATGTAATTTCAATAAGATATAACAATCATTAACATCACAGTAAATAGATGTTATAAAATATTAATATTAATTTATGATTATGTAAATAAAATAATTCTAAAAATCGTTGATAGAACGTCCAAGGAAAGATAAAGCACATCTAAATCCTACATAAGATTTAGTTGTATCTTGAAACTCCCAATGTCTTGTTCCTGTTTGACAAAAATATCCGATATCTTTCCAAGATCCACCACGAATCACTTTTCTTTTATGAATTTCTGATTCATCTTCTTTAGCATCATATCTAATATCTGGATTTAAATCGTGAATAAAAGCATAGGCATTTTCATTATATGCAGAACTCGTCCATTCCGCAACATTTCCAGCCATATTGTAAAGACCATAGCCGTTTGGAAAATAAGCCGTAGCTTTTACTGTATATAAACCACCATCTTCGGGATAATTACCTCTTCCAGGTTTAAAGTTAGCTAACAAACAACCTTTTGCATTTCTCATATAGTAACTTCCCCATGGATAAGGAGAAAGTTCATTTCCACCTCGTGCTGCATACTCCCATTCATGTTCAGTTGGTAATCTAAAATCTTCTGAATTGATACCATCACCTCTTTCAGCTTGATAAGTATTCCAAATTTTAGTTCTCCAATACGTAAATGCGTTAGCCGTTTTCCAATTGATACCTACTACAGGATAATCATCAAAGGCTGGATGCCAAAAGTAATTTCTGGTCATGGGCTCATTATATGAATATGAGAAGTCTCTTATCCAACACAAAGTATCTGGATAGATGTTCACTTTTTCTTTGTGGATAAATGAGCTACGTGAATTTGCAGTACCATCTCTACGAGCTTTTTGCCAATCAGCATTGTCTGCTGCGGCTCCCTTCCAGTCATACCATTGATACTCAAACATAAACTTAGAAACATCAAACTCTTTTTTCCCTGCGAATTTATCATTCCCATCGTAATACAATTCATTGAGGGTTTCATCCTCCCAATCAATTTCATACTCCCAGTCGATAAATGATTCATCACTATCTTCTGATTCAATGTAGTGATCCAATAAAGCATGAGCCATGGAATCTTTTACCCAATATACAAATTGACGATATTCGTTATTTGTAATTTCAGTATCATCCATGTAAAAGCCTTGAATAGATATTGCTTTAGGTCTTTGAACGAACGTTCTATTGACATCTTCATCCCCTACACCAATGTGTAAAGTCCCTGATGGTACATAAACCATTCCGTAAGGATTTATTCCCTTCCAAGTTGGTCGATCAAACACACCAACTAACTGACCATCATCTTTTGATCCACACGAAGAAATAGCCGATACGACTACTATCGCAAACATTAATTTTAATAAATTTCTCATTTTAACACCCGAATTTTCCTATACTTTAAAATAGTGATTTTTTTTTTTACGATTGTAAATATAGCATCAATTGTATTAAAAAAAAAAAAAACTGCTTATTTTTATAAATTTATCTTTCAATTATTGACAAAACAAAACATTTTAAGAGATTTAATACCTAGGATTATAAATAATTCCAGGTAATTGACCTCCTCCAAATTTTTTATTTAAATTGTAACTTACAAATATTTCGTGAGAACCAGAATTTACAGTTTTTAAACTTGATACATTCATATCGTATGCATATCCGATTTTGAAATTATCATTAATTCTTGTTCCCGCAGAAAAAATAATTGCGTCTGATGTTGATTGGTTATATCCCCTAAACGCCATTCCTGCAAAAATATTATAGTTATATTCAAAAAAGATTGAAAATAATAATTGCGATTCAATCAAATCTGTTTTAAATAATATAGATGGAGTCATTTCCACTTCTTCTGTCAAATCTAAACTATATTTAGCAAACATATTATAAATACTCAAAGTATTCAAAATCAATGCCAAACCATTCTTTTCAAATGTTAAATTTGTCATTGAAATATCATTTATTGATAAGCCTATACCTAAATCATTCATTTCAAGAAAAGCAGCCATTGACAAGTTGATATTATTTGCTTTCATAGGACGCTCATCCAAAATATCATCTTTATGATCAATACCATTTTCATATTGACCCTCTGGAGTGCGTATTAAATCTCCTGCAATTTTTTGTTGCAAAAATCCAACTCCTGTTCCGACAGATAATTTCATAGACTCACTAAAGTCAAAAATATAATTATACGAAACTTTTGCTTTATAACTATTTAATAATCCTATTTTATCATTGGACAACGAAACGCCAACGCCTCCATGCAAATAATCAAATGGTACTATTGCATCAATATAAAATTGTTGAGGCGAGTTGTGAATCCCCAACCATTGTTTACGATAAAATCCATTGGCATAAACAGTAGGCTTGATTCCGGCATACGCAATATTAGTTTGATACACATCAAGTGCGGTCATACTAAATTGAGCCGTTTGTTGTGCACCCAATAAAGAGGTTAAACTTATAAAAACTAAAATCAAAAAATAACTATATCTCATGTATTCTTAATTCTCAAAAATACTAATTAAATCTGTTTACGCAAAAAAAAAACTTGTGTTTCATTCAAAATAAAACAGAAACAAATTTTCAATAAAAAATATCCCGTTCTTAGATATGATACATTTTGGTAAAACTAAATACAAGCACATCTACTGTTTAAAGTATTATTTCAAGTCCATCATAGGCAAAAGCTACATTGCTTGGTAGTTTCAAAACAGATATATCGCCCATCGTATGACTCATATGAATAAGTAGGGCTTTTCGTGGTTTGATATGTTCTATTAACGACAAAGCTTCATCTAAAGTACAATGAGAGTGGTGTTTCTTTAATTGTAAAGCACTAATGACTAATAAATCTAAATTTTTTAATTTTTTAAATTCATTTTCAGGTATAAATTTCACATCTGTAAGATATGCTAAATTATGAATTCTATATCCTAAAATAGGTAATGCACCATGCAAAATAGAAATCGGTGTAATACTTATATTATTCACCAAAAAATCTTTTTCTTCGACGACATGCATTTTTATTCTTGGGGCGCCTGGATATGGACTTGGCTTAAAGATATAAGGAAATCGTACTTGAATTGCATCTACTACCCTTTCCATTGCGAAAAAAGGCATATCTTTTCCTGAACGAAAATTAAAGGGACGCACATCATCTATCCCTGCAATATGATCATTATGTTCATGTGTAATTAAAACCGCTTCTAAATGATTTATGCCGCTTGAAAGCATTTGCTGTCTAAAATCTGGTCCCGCGTCAATAAGGATATTGGTATCATTCTCTTGGATTAAGGCTGAGACTCGCAAACGCTTGTCTCTAGGATTTTCAGAAGTACATACGTCACATTCACATCCAATCACAGGTATTCCTTGTGATGTACCAGTTCCTAAAAAAGTAATTTTCACAGTTCTTTATTTATCATTTACGGTATCTTCTTCAATCACATCATGATGCTTCTTTATTTTACTCCATAATTTAGTGGAGGTTTCAGAAAACATCTGGGGATCTACTTTTATAGAAAACAAAATATCTAATAAGGCATTTATTCTTGCCTCTGCATCATAAAAACGGTTTATTATTGCTATTTTTCTCTTTTCTACAAGACAATATCCTGAATTAAAACTTCCTTTTTCATATCGAATTGTGTATCCTAGCTCTCCCATCAAAGTTTCAATTTTCTTCAAAGTATGTTTTGTAAATGATATCATAATAAGTATTTCAATTTGATAAAGCGTTTTCTAAATACAAAAATGCGAAAAAAAACACACATTTCAAATTGATTCTTTCAAACAAGTAATTTAGATACAAAAAATTCCCTTTTATTTCACCTAAAGTCAAAATATTATCAGCAATTAAATTTGGCTTGATTTTTACATAAAAAATAAATAGCTTTGCTGGTTATAAGTAGCTGGACATATATATTATAACTAACAACTTTTTAATAAATATTTAATCTAATAATAAAATGATGAAAATGAATAAAACACTTTTACTTTTGCTCGCAATAGGTCTTTTTTTTATGGCGTGTAATACACCTAGTAAGAATTCGGATACAGAGGTTAAAACAACTCCAATATCCGAAAAGACAACTGCAAATCAACAAGCAGATAATCAGGTAAAGGAAGAAACCAAACCCGAAGTCTTAAAGAGAAGCACTGTAATAGATTCTACTATGCTGAAGCGATTAGAAGAAGCTAAAAAGGAAAAACCTAATGAAGAACAAAAAGCTATTGGTGTCAATATTTGTAATTGTATGAATAAACATAAAATTTTTAGCAAAATTTCAAAAGCAAAAAGTCAAGAAGAATTTAATAAATTGGCGGGTGACAATGCCTTTGAAGAAGTATTTGCGATTCAACAATGTCATAGTAAATTTATGAAACCTGCTGTTAAAGGAATGAATTTAACAGAAGCTGGGGTGTTTTCATATAAGGCTAGAGCCTATTTAGAAAATAAATGTATGCATTCTAATCCACAACTTTGGTTTTATATAGGTGATTATATTGCACATCATCATCCCAAGAATCAAAATCAATAATAGACAGCACAAAATATTATTCAAAAAAGCTAAGAACAATCGTTCTTAGCTTTTTTTTTGTTTCTCACATAAGGGTATTTCTAAATTTTGGTCGTCATAGAATCAAACATCTCACATTCTGTCTTGATTATCGTGCAGTTTATCGATTTGATTTATTTTTTGTATGCCTTCATTGTATTTTTAGAAAAATTTAACAATAAAACCAGAATTATGTATCGGAATATACTCTTACTCTTTTCTTTATTTTGTACTATTATCATAGGAAATGCTCAAACTATCTCAGGAAAAATTATTGATGAAAATGCCAAACCTATTTTTTTTGCAACCATTGCACTTTATAATACTGACAGTACAATGGTGCAAGCTGTTTCTTCAGATGAAGATGGATCGTTTATTTTAAAAAACATCAAGGAAGGAACTTATTTCCTAGAAGCCACAATGGTTGGTTACAAAAAAGGAATTCAATCAAATTTAAAAATTCCAAATACAACACCAACTTTTACCATAACTTTACTGCCTGATGTAGAAGTATTAGAAACGGCTGTTGTAAAGGCAAGACGGCCCCTACTAGAACAACACGCTGATAAATTGGTCGTAAATGTCGCTGATAATATCACCAGTTTGAACAGCAATCTCCTAGATGTGATGAAAAAAGTGCCTGGAGTCATAGTTACGGGTGATAAAATCAAACTGGCAGGATCATCTAATCTGACTATTCTTATCAATGGAAAAACTACAAAATACATGGATGTAGAATCTTTAATGAAGGATATGCCAGGGGATAATATTCAGAAAGTAGAAATTATTCATCAACCTGGAGCGGAGTTCGATGCCGCAGGAACTGGACCGATTATTAATGTGATTTTGAAAAAGAATTCTTTGTTTGGAACAACGGGTTCTGTGAATGTTGGAGTTTCCAAAGCACAACATTATCGTTTCAAAACGGGATTGAATTTAAGTCATTATCAAGGAAGTGTAAATATAAATGCAGGTTTGGGATATAGAAATTCTAAATATACCAATGGCTTGGATATCAATAGAAGAGTACAAGGAGATGAGTATATTCAAGTAAGTGATGAAGTTGATGCAAGTAAGAGTTTTCGTGGAAATTTATCATTGGATTGGGATATAAATAATCGACACCGAGTTGGTTTTCAATCAAGAATCACAGATTATAATTCTGATGATGTAACTATCAACGATACGGAAATCAATTTTTTAGATAAGAAGATTAGAGACCTTCGAATACGTACCGATAAAACAGATGTCGGTTCTTGGAAATTGAAAAGCATCAATCCATATTATACTTTTGAAATTGATACGTCAGGACAAAAATTAGAAGTGGATTTTAATTATATTACGTATGCAAATGAAGATGAAAATTTATTAAAACCGTATGATTTGGACATAGGAACTCGATTTACAAATCAGAAATATAACCAACCTGGAGTGACAAGTATTTATGTGGGAAAAATTGATTATTCATATCCTTTTTCTAAAGCTTTAAAATTACAAATTGGGTCAAAATATAGTTTAGCCGATTTGGATAATGATTTACAAGCAAATAATCTTGTAAATGGAAAATGGGTGAATAATTCAGATCAAAGTAATCATTTTCTTTTTAAGGAAACGATTTTGGCTGGGTATAGTAAATTATCTTATAAAAAGGATAAATGGGCTGGTACTTTAGGATTGAGATATGAGGATAGTATGGCTGAAGGTCGGAGTGTTGGACTCGATACAACCTTATCCAATGGTGTTAGCCAATTTTTCCCAAGTGCAAGTTTGAGTCGTGATATTGTCAAAGGGTTGACAGGGATTGCATCCTATAGTTATCGGTTGGATCGTCCCCAATATTCAAGTTTGAATCCATTTAGATATGCTTTAGATTCTTATACATCACAACGTGGAAATCCAAATCTCCGTCCAGAATTCACACATAGTATGAAATTTTCATTGGCTTATGAAAACCAACCTTTTTTCAATGTAGAATATAAAACGACTAAAGATGCAATGGTAGAAGTGATTGAGCAAAATGATGAAACAGGGGAAGCATTTAAGTCTGAAACCAATATGGACTATAAAACAAATCTTAATATAAATATTGGGTTTCCATTAGATTTTATTCCACATATTTCAGGAATTGGATATTTTGCTGCGAATCAAACTAAATATGATTCCAAATACCTAAATGATGTTTTTGATAAATCCATTTGGGATTTTACCGCTTATATGTCAATTAATTTCGAATTGCCTTGGGAGATTAATTCTGAAATGTCGGGGTGGTATAATTCTGGTGGGATAGAAGGACTTCTTAATTCTGAATGGATGTATGGAACTAGTATTGGATTTAGTAAACGTTTTTTGAATGAAAAGCTAAAAGTCAGTATAGGAATGGATAATCCTTTTAATAAATTTTATTATGGAAATGTAAAATATAGTAATATTGATATGGATGTGATTTCTACTTGGGATGCTCAAGTATTCAATGTTCAAGTGCATTATAAATTTGGAAATCAGCATTTTATAGGTAAGAAAACGCATAGAAGTGGTGCTTCTGAAGAATTGGATCGTGCGGGGAAAAATTGATTTGGATGTTTTTTGATTGGAAGTTTGAAAATTATGGATTTTAAAAAAAAACTATCCAAAGAATTAAAGGGGGTTCTCTTTTTGAACGAAAATACACCAAAACGAATAATTTGCGACCAATAATACACGAGATATTAAAAATTATGATAATTTTGGCGAAAACTTTTAATTATCGCAATGAAAAAATTATTATTTAGCCTTTTTTCAATTTTGGTTCTAGCGCTAGCCCCTTTGTCTGCACAGCAATTTGGAGCAGGTATTATAGCAGGAGCTACTGCTTCCCAAATTAACGGAGACTACAGTGCAGGATATAATAAATTAGGATTATCCGCAGGTATTTTAGCCACCATCCGAATAGATGAAAAGAAATATATTGGTCTTGAAATGCTTTATTCTCAAAGGGGAAGTCAGGATAGATATTTTTCTAAAACAGGCCAGGGTTTGTTTGTTCATCTTCAATACGTATCCGTACCTATATATTTTGGACTCAAAGATTGGTACCGAGAAAATGACGATTATTATAAAATGCACTTTCAAGCAGGACTTAGTTATGGACGACTGATTAAAGCAGCTTGGAATAAAAGTGAATCTGACCCAAGAGCAGTGGAACTAAACAAAAATGATATAAGTTTTTTATTAGGTGCTACTTTCTTTTTAAATAAAAAGCTTGGTTTTAATGCCCGATATAACCGGTCTATTAATTTATTGGCAAAGAATAATACCTTTACTTACAAATTTAATCTACGAAGTCATTTCCTGTCTTTTGCTATTATTTATCGAATTCTTTAAAAATCATTAAAAATGAAAAAAAGTATATTTATTATTCTTCTTGGTCTTGCTCTTTTTAGTTGTAATTCAAATCCAAAAACAGAAACGAAAAAGATATCTCCTACACCAGTAAATGCCGCTATCAATAACGATGGATTGCTCCCTTTACCAGAAAAAGATGTCAAAATACTTTGGGAAAGATGTGATTATTTAGATTATTTATTCTACAATACAAACTTCACGTTAAGTCAGGATGACCAAGCAAGTATCCGCCAATTTTTAACCTTTTTGTCTTCAGAACCATCTAAAACAAATTCAGAATGCGAATCTCTTGGACGTGTCTTTTTTCAAGAAAAAGGTGAAATTCTCTACGAAGCAGAATTTCACTTCAAAAAAGGCTGCACCCATCTTATCTTTCTTAAAAATAATAAACCCATTTATAAAAACGAATTAACTCCACAAGGAATACAGTTTTTTATGAATTTATTCAAAAAAGCTCAAAGTGGTGACTACTAATGGCTAAAATGAGAAGATTTGCGGTTATTGATATCGGTACCAATACTTTTCATTTATTGGTAGTAGATTTCTATGATAATAAATTTGAAGAAGTACTTCGCAAGCGAATAGTCGTAAAATTGGCGGAAGATGGTATTGAAAAAATTGGACCCAACGCTTTTGTAAGAGGGCTCAAGGCTTTAGAAAATTTCAAATACTTACTCATTCAGAACGATGTAAGACGATATCAAGTGTATGGAACTGCGGCTTTGAGACGAGCCAAAAATAGCAGACAATTTATAGATGAAGTTCTCCTTCAAACAGGTATTAATATT
>CAZOHX010000015.1:0-13044 GCA_964579315.1 uncultured Saprospiraceae bacterium | reverse complement strand
TAGCTTTCCTACCATTTCCGAAAATACCTTTAATAAAGAAATTAGGAAAATCATTTTTCTTATTTAGAGCATCTTTTGTAAAATAACAAATACCTTGGCTTGTTGAAACCCAGATATGATTATTCCATTTTTTTATATCCAAAATATAATCTGACGGAAGTCCAAAGGAACTATTATAACTCTGAACACGATCAATTTCTATTCCGTCATCTGTTATTCTGTATGACAAAATATTTAATCCATTATTTGTTGCTACATACAAGGTAGAATCATTCTCCAAATAAATACTATGCACAATATTACTTAATAACAAATTTTTCCTTATTTTATAGTATTTATTTTTCTTCTTATATAACAAACCATTATTCATAGTTGCAATCCATAAGCCAATACTGTCAGTAACCAACTTTGAAACTCTAATTAAACTTTCATCAAAAGGAAGATCAATAATATTAAATTCGTCATTCCTTGACAAATCAGCTCGATACAGGTGCTTTGCTGTACCTACATAGACATTCCCCATAGTTTCAATTGCACAAAGAGCCCTTTCATAGTATTTCCTACAATTATTTTCATTAATGTAAAAAACTCCTGTATTATATACTAATTCTTTGCCATTTGATAATTCTATTCTGTTAAATATATCATCTTTTTTTTGTTTCAATGAACTCATTCTTATGTCCATTTTCCCGTTGATTGTACAAATCACAGATTTATCTGAGATAAAATTAATAAGACTATCTGATACCTCTATTCTTTTAAACATCTCATTTCTATAGAATTCATTACCAATTTTAACTTTTTTCACACTTAAATTGGGAATATAATAAATCCCTTTTCCTAAAGTACTTATCCAATATCCACCAGACTTTGCTTGCAATATTGATGTAATGGAAGCATTTTTAAATAAATGGATAGGCTCAGCATCCTTTAATTCATGTAAATAAATATACAAGCCATGCCAACTACCTACTAGCACATTATCTTTACTATCAAAAATAGAAATAGTTGGAGATTCAACCTTCTCTTCATAATTTTTTAGTTTCTCAAACTTAACAGAATCTTCTCTTGAACCATAAATGTTAAAATTTCCTAAAAACATTTTTGTTAAATAAGGTGTATTTTTATCAGTTTTAATTTTATCGAATGAATACTTTTTTATAACTCCTGTATTAATATTTATTTTATACAAAAATTTAGGACAAACATTTAAATTATTGCCTTGAATAAAAAAAGAAATCTCATTATTTTTTATTTCTGAAATGATTATCCATTTGTTCACACCATCAACTAATTCCAGTAATTTATCATTATGCTTAAAGGAATGAAAATGTTCATCTGCCCAATAATTAATTGTTCCAACGATACTATTTATCCAAAATGTATCAGAAGAATTTGAAAATACTCTAAAATTCGTAAGAGTTTCAAGCCCTTTTCGTTTTGAAAAAGATTCAAATTTATCCCCATTAAAGCGAACCATACCTCTATCTGTAGCAAACCAAAGATAACTCATGTCATCCTCAAAAATATCATATACTTGAGGGCTTGGTAGTCCTTGCTCAACATTATAATTTAAATATGGAATCGTTTGGCTATACAAACGGGTAGAAAACAATAAAAGAAAAAGAATAATTAATCTTCCATAATTCATCGTAATTATTTTATCTTTAGTAAATCTTCAAAACCGCAACAATTTACTAAAGATAAAGAAAAATAATCGAACAATAAGAGCTAATCTAACTAAAATTTATATCACACAATATTAATAAATCTTAAATTGTATTGTCATAAAACCGTAATAAAATTCTAAGAAAATGGGAATCGCCGTTTTAAAAATGTTTTTTTAAAGACTGCCCCAAATCCATCCCAATAACATCAACACCCATAAATCAACAGAACAATAAAATGATTTCTCAATTTTAGTTTTTATCTTTACAAAATGAGAATCACAGACTACAACAAAAAATATCAAAACTCACTGGAGCAACTCAATCCTGCTCAAAAAATAGCAGTCAATGAAATAGATGGCCCAGTGTTAGTAGTTGCCGGTCCAGGAACTGGAAAAACTCATATTCTTGCTGCACGAATTGGTAAAATATTGACGGATACAGATACTCAACCCCACAATATCCTTTGTTTAACCTACACAGATGCTGGGGTGGTAGCAATGCGACAGAGACTCATCCAACTCATTGGCCCTACTGGTCACCGTGTTCATATTTTCACATTCCACTCTTTTGCCAATAATATCATTCAAGATCATATCGAATATTTTGGTCTAAATAATATGCAACCCGTTTCTGATTTAGAACAAATTCAAATTGTACATAGTATGCTTGATGAATTACCAGCTAATCATACTTTGATCAAAGGGAAATTTAATCGCTATTATCGAACTCCACATTTAATTGATATTTTCAATAAAATGAAAACCGAGCATTGGTCCGTTGATGAGATAAGCAAAAAGATAGATGAATATTTGGAAAGCTTATTATCCAGAAAAGAGTTTATTTATCAAAGAAATTCCAAATTAAATACAAAAGGTAGTCTTAATCAAAAAAAAATCCTTGCGGAAAAAAGAAAAATGAATCTATTAAAAGATGCCGTTGCTCTTTTCCCTATTTATCAAAAAAAATTAAAAAAATCTCATCGCTATGAATTTGCGGATATGATTCTTTGGGTACTAGATGCCTTTAAAAACTATCCGTTTTTATTAGAAAAATATCAAGAGCAATATCTCTATTTTTTAGTAGATGAGTACCAAGATACCAATGCTGCTCAAAGTGATTTACTTCAAGTATTGATTGATTACTGGGATAACCCAAATGTTTTTATTGTGGGAGATGACGACCAGTCTATTTATGAATTTCAGGGGGCAAAATTGAAAAATATTATCCATTTTTTGGAAAAATATCATGATTCTACCAAACTTGTTGTACTAACGGACAATTATCGGTCTTCTCAAAACATTTTAGACACTGCATCCAGATCTATTCAGAATAATCAACTTCGATTGGTCAATAAATTGGATGGTCTCGATAAAAAATTAATAGCACAAAGTCCCCTTTATGCCAAAAGTACAATTCAACCTGTTCTTAGAATTTATGAAAATAATTATGAAGAAGATATTCATATTGTTTCTGAAATTGAAAAATTATATAAAAAAGGTATCCCCTTAAAAGATGTTGCTATCATTTTTTCTCGTCACAAACAGGTTGAAATCATCAAGCAACTCTTACAAAAAAAAGGGATTCCATTTCAAAGTAAAAAACCTGCCAACGTTTTAGAAAATATCATTATCCAACAACTAAGAACATTGATGACCTATGTGGATGGTGAATTTCAAAAACCTTATACACATGACTATCTATTGTATAAAATAATGCATTTTAGTTTTTTTAATATTTCTACAAGAGATATTGCACTCATTTCTTTACATCTTAGAAAAATTCCGTTGAAAAACCGTCCAAAATGGAGAGATGTTTTGGCTTGTAAAAGCTTACTCTTAGAAATAAAAGTATCTGAAATTGATAAGATATTAGCATTTTCCAATACCATGGAATCTTTTATCCAAGATGTTATCAATTTTCCATTGCCCATTTTATTGGAAAGGATGATTAACCAATCAGGTTTGATTACACACATATTGCAGCATAATGATAAATCTTTACTCCTCAAAATTTTACACAGTTTTATAGATTTTATTCAAGCTGAATCACTCCGAAAACCAAAAACTCAATTAAAGGATATACTCGCTATCTTTGATACTATTGACAATGAATATAAACTATCAATTCCTTTAAAAAAGAGTTTCTCAAATCCAAATGGCGTCAATATTGTAACGGCTCATAGTGCAAAAGGCTTAGAATTTGAATATGTGTTTATGAAAGGAATCATAGATAAATCTTGGGAAAAATCGACCTCCAATAAAAATAGTTTCAAATTACCTGACACCATCACCTTCACTCAAGAAGAAAGCAAGGAAGAATCCATGAGAAGATTATTTTTTGTTGGAATCACTCGTGCCAAGGAAAAACTCTTTATTTCATATGCCAAACGCAATGAAAAAGACAAAGACCAGTCAAAAAGCCAATTCATTGATGAGATTATAGATACCTTAGATATTCAAGAAATTTCTTTAGATCCACAAAAAGTGATAGAAGACACAGCACTTCTTATTATAAGCCAAGATGTCAATCTTCATCCTGCCGTTTTAAAAACAGAAATCAATGAAATTTTAGAAAACTTTCAATTGAATATTTCAGCACTCAATACCTATTTAAGATGTCCTTTGAGCTTTTATTATAACCATATCCTGAATATCCCTTCTGGAAATAGTATTACAGCACATTATGGACATGCGATACATCATGCACTGAATCATTTTTTCAGAAACATGCTCAAATCTAAAGAAAAGGAATTTCCAAATAAGAATATTCTTATAGAGTTGTTTGAAAAAGAAATGCGATTAAAAATGGCATTTTTCTCCAAAACGGAGTTCAATTTTTACTTTGAAACAGGGCAACATATTTTAGGGGAATATTATGATGCATTCATACATGAATTTCCAAAAAACATTGAAATAGAATACCACATTGGGAATACAACCTATAAGGGAATCCCAATAGTAGGAGACCTAGATAGAATTGATTATATAAATGATTTTCATGTTTCTATTGTGGATTACAAAACAGGCAAAATCCTTAAAAAGCATATCAACCCACCCAACGAAAAGCAAGAGTACGGTGGAAAGTATTGGAGACAACTGGTTTTTTATAAAATTTTATATGAACATTCAACTCGTTCAAAACATAAGGTTAAATCTGGTAAAATTGCATATCTAAGCCACGATGAACAAGATAAATTTCAAACGTATGAGTTGAATATATCTCAAGATAATGAACATTTCTTGGGCAATCTCATTGAATCAACATGGTCAAAGATTCAAAATCATGATTTCTACAAAGGATGCAGTAAGCCCAACTGTGTTTGGTGTCAATTTGTGGAAAATGATGTAGTTCCCAATAGTTTCGCAGATTTAGATGCAGAGAGTCTTGATGATTAACTTTTAAACATTCGACCCACTTTTGAATTTGCATTTTTTGCTTTTTCTTCCAAAACCTTTCCCATATTCAATTTTTTCTGATAAGCCACTAATTTATCCCAAGCTCCAGCATCGGCATATCTAGCCTGAATGGGCCAAGAATCAGGTTTATGAATTTGAAATCTAGGACCTGCTGTTTTCGAAATTTGATTCAATCTTGTCACAGTTGTATCTGACAATTTTTTCCATGTATCAACTTTAGCAGCCTTTAGAATTCGTTCAATTTTAGGACCAATACCTTCTATGATTTTCAAATCATCTTTAAGAAAAGGTATATCAGAAATATCTCGTTCACCAATTATCATATCCACATCATCCGCACTATTATCATCAGGCATTACCTCTGCCACTGGAATCTCAGCAGATTGCATTTCTGTAGCCTTTTGCGTTGTTTCCAATACTTCAATTTCTTCTATTTTGTGTGTTGAAAATGATTTCATTTCTAGTGCTAATTTTTCATTTTTCGCAGAACATGCATTGAGTTTTGCCACCAATATTTCATTCTCCTCTACCAAATTATGCATCTTTGCATCATTCTCATCTAGTGAAGATGTAATTGTTGCATTGATTTTTTCTAAAGCAACATTTTTTTCATTTAAATCAAAATTATTTTGTTTCAAATCGTTCATCTGGAGATTTAATTTACGATTATCTCTGCCACCAAAATACCAACCCAACAACCAAGCTCCGCCCAAAATAGGAATCAACCATGCGGTACAAACAGGACAAAACCAAACAAGTAATACAACTTTTATCATAATTTCACTTTTTGATAATTATTTAATGACTGAAACTTCCACTCGTCTATTCTTCTTCCGATTAGCCTTAGACGTATTAGGTAATAAGGGCATCGAACTTCCTTTAGATTCTGTCGCAATTTGACTTCTAGATACGCCTTTTCTCTTCAAAATATCTCGAATAATCTTAGCTCTACGATGGGCGACTCTATTATTTGCGAAAACAGATCCTCTATCATCTGTATGCCCTGTAAGAACTACTTTATAATTTTTATGTTCCTTTAGTAATGCAGCCAGTTCTGTTAAATATACATCCACATCCTTATAATTTTTAATCTTAATAGAATTGAAAGGAAAATATAAAATCACTTTATCTTTTAATCGTTCCACCTTAGAATTGGGATCAACGACGACTTTTTTCTCTTCTTTTAACTTTTCTTTTATATCTTCTTTAGACGTTTCTTCATTTATTATCAAAGAATCAATAATCTTGGTCGCTGCTACGGGATGCGCATTCGCTTGCTTATCCGATGTATCTGGATATACGGTACCCATTATATTTTCTAAATTCTTTTGTGTATCACTATTGAGTTGCTGACTTTTGACCCATGCAATAGAAAAGCTTGGATTGGGCAAGACTTCCATAGTTTCAAGATTACTTTCCTTACTTGCCGTTAATTCAATTTTCGTTTCGTCTATCCCTTTTTCCAACAAAATCTGCTTCACTGCATCTGCTCTTGCAATACCTAAATTCTCATAGGTAGTCGGGTTTTCTTCTGTATCAAAATAATGACCAGTGATAACCAAAGACTTCTGTTTTATAACAGATTTAACATGATTTAAAAATATAGGAAAGAAATATCCAGTATCTGGAATAGCATTATTAATAGTAAAATCAATCACTTTCGGAACCAATTGAAATTCTTCAATACCTTTAATTTGAATATCATTTGATATCGACACGCTATCAGGAGATACCACCATACAAGCAGAACATTCATGTCCAACCTGACTGCAAATAAACCAATTTGCAAAAATAAAATACAAACCCGATATGAGGAGCATTAAATATTTATTCATTTTAAGGAGTTATGTGTTTATTTGTTCCTTTTAAACAAGAATAATACTTCAACTAAAATAAATAGCATTTTTGAAAGCTTATTTTTCTCCCCCCCTTTTGGGGGATACCATCTATATATAAAAGTACGATACTCTCATTCATTTTTTTTCGCAGGATAAATATAAATACTTTTTTTGTTTACCTTGTAATATTTACAAAAAAATCGAGTAATTATTGCTAATTACTCGATTTTGTATAATTATTAGAAGCATTTACGGTGCTATTTTTGCTCTACAACTTCTGCTTCTTCCAATTTAGCAGCTAAACGAGCCTGCTCTTTGTCATATTCTTCTTGAGTAGTCACTATGATATTTCTAAATCTTTTCAATCCAGTTCCTGCTGGAATTTTCTTTCCACAAATTACATTCTCCTTCAAACCAGCCAATCGATCCACTTTTGCACCAATAACTGCCGTACTCAATACTTTAGTCGTTTCTTGGAAAGATGCTGCGGAAATCCAACTTACTGTTCCTAAAGAAGATCTAGTGATACCTTGTAGCATCGGTACAGAAGTCGCAGGAAGTGCATCTCTGTAAGAAACAATCTTCATATCATTTCGCTTCAAATATGAATTTTCTTCTCTCAATTCACGTAATGAAACAATTTGTCCTGCTTTCAAGACTTCTGAACTTCCTGGATCTAACACAAATTTCTTATCAAAAATCCAATCATTATAGCTAAAGAATTCTAACCTTTCAACTGCTTCTCCTTCTAAGAATTTTGTATCACCAGAATCTTTAATCTCAACTCTTCTCATCATTTGGCGTACAATCACTTCGATATGCTTATTGTTGATACCAATTCCTTGAGAACGGTAAACTTCTTGCACTCCATTTACCAAGTAAGATTGTACTGCAAAAGGACCCTGAATATTTAAAATATCTCTAGGTGTAATTGCACCATCAGATAGAGCCGTTCCTGCTTTCACAAAATCACCATCTTGTACCAACAAGTGTTTAGATAATTTTACCAAATATTTTCTAATTTGACCATCTTTTGCCGTAACAATAACTTCCTTCTTACCCCGTTTGATCTTTCCAAAACTAACGATTCCATCAATCTCTGATATAACCGCAGGATTTGAAGGATTTCTCGCTTCAAATAATTCAGTTACCCTAGGCAAACCACCCGTAATATCCTGAATCTTTCCAGTTTGACGAGGAATCTTTACCAATAGCTGACCTGCATTTACTGCTTCTCCATCATCTACAGAAACGTGAGCCCCCACAGGTAAATCATAAGATTTCAAGATTTCACCGTGCTTATCCATAATCAAAATCTTTGGTATTGACTTTGACTTACGTTTATTTTCAATAATAATCTTTTCAGCGTGACCCGTTTGATCATCTCTTTCAGATCTCATGGTAACCCCTTCAATCAAATCTTGAGTTTTTACAATTCCCTTAAATTCTGAAATAATTACAGCATTAAATGGATCCCAATCACAAATCACATCTCCTTTTTCAATCTTCTGTCCATCTTTCACTTTCAAACTAGAACCATATTGAATATGCTTAGATGTTAATACCTTTTTAGTTTCTGGATTAATAATTCTAATCTCACCAGATCGAGATAGCACAATATCTTCTTTTGTCTCTAAGTTAGTTGCCGTTTTGATTGAATCAAATTCGATGATACCATTAAATTTTGATGTCAACTCATTTTCAGTCTTTGTCACAGATGCGATACCCCCTACGTGGAAAGTTCTCAATGTCAACTGTGTTCCAGGCTCCCCAATGGATTGTGCAGCAATTACTCCCACAGCATCTCCCATCTCAGCAATTCGTCCAGTTGCTAAATTCTTTCCATAACATCTTCTACAAACTCCAACTTTTGACTCACAAGTCAACACAGATCGAATCGTAACGCTTTCAATTCCGTTTTCATCAATTTGCTTCGCTTTATCTACCGTTACAAACTCACCTGATTTCAAAATCACCTCATTCGTATCCAAATCATATACATCTTCTAAAACATAACGACCTTCAATTCTATCTGCTAAAGATTCTATAATTTTGTCATTCTCGATAAAAGCAGTCATTTCGATACCTCGCAATGTATCACAATCATCTAACGTAATCACGACATCTTGTGCAACATCCACCAATCTTCTTGTCAAATATCCTGCATCTGCAGTTTTCAATGCGGTATCCGCCAAACCTTTACGAGCACCGTGAGTAGATATAAAATACTCTTGTACGGACAATCCATCAACGAAATTTGATAAGATTGGATTCTCAATTACTGCTCCACCTGTATCTCCTGATTTCCTTGGCTTCGCCATCAACCCTCTTAATCCTGCCAACTGCTTAATTTGTTGTTTTGATCCACGGGCACCAGAGTGAAGCATCATATATACTGAATTAAATCCATCTTTATGCGACGCCAATTCATCCATCAATACCGTGGTGATTTGGCTATCCGCAAAAGTCCATTTATCAATAATCTGATTATAACGTTCTTTATTGGTAATTAATCCCATTTCATAATTCTCCCAAACTTCATCCACCTCTGCTTGAGTAGAAGAAAGAATATCTTCTTTATTAGAAGGAGATATCAAATCTCCCAAGTTAAAGGACAATCCACCTACAAATGACCAATAGAATCCCATTCCTTTAATCTTATCCAAAAACTTAGCGACCACATTGAAGTTGGTTTTATCCAAAATACTTGCAATCTCTGTTTTCAAATTCTTCTTGGTCAAAAGCACATTAATAAACTCAATTCCTTCTGGAACTGCTTCATTAAACATGACTCGACCTACCGTTGTATCTACTAATTTTATGACACCATCTCCTTTTTCATCCACTTTCACAGAAACTGCTGTATGAATATCCAAAGTCTTTTCATTATAGGCAATAATTACTTCTTCTGGTGAGTAAAATCTTCTACGCTTAAAGCCTTCGGGTAAAGTTCTTTCCTTTGTCAAATAATACAATCCCAATACCATATCCTGAGAAGGTAGTGTAATTGGAGATCCATTTTGTGGATTCAACATATTATGAGCTGACAACATCAACACTTGAGCTTCTAAGATTGCAGCTGATCCTAAAGGAACGTGAACTGCCATTTGATCCCCATCAAAATCGGCGTTGAAGGCACCACATACAAGGGGATGTAATCTTATCGCTTTTCCTTCAATCAGTTTTGGTTGAAAAGCCTGTATTGATAATCTGTGCAAAGTAGGAGCTCGATTCAATAATACAGGATGCCCGCGCATAATAAATTCCAAAATCTCCCAAATTACTGGATCTTTTTTATCAACTAATTTCTTGGCTGATTTCACGGTCTTTACCACTCCCCTTTCTATCAATTTTCTGATAATAAATGGCTTGAATAATTCCGATGCCATTCCTTTTGGAAGACCACACTCATGTAATTTCAAATCTGGACCTACCACAATTACAGAACGACCTGAATAATCCACCCGCTTTCCTAACAAGTTTTGACGAAAACGTCCACTCTTTCCTTTCAATACATCACTCAATGACTTCAAAGAACGACCACCTTCCGCTTTTACAGCGTTTGATTTCCTTGAATTATCAAATAATGAATCCACCGCTTCTTGAAGCATTCTTTTCTCGTTTCTCAAAATTACTTCTGGAGCTTTAATCTCCAATAATCTTTTCAAACGATTATTTCTTATGATTACTCTTCTATATAAATCATTCAAATCCGAACTTGCAAATCGACCACCATCCAAAGGAACTAAAGGTCTTAATTCAGGTGGAATCACTGGCAAATATTGGATAATAGTCCATTCTGGTCTATTGTCAATACGAGTTTGTCCATCTCTAAATGCTTCTACCACTCTCAATCGCTTCAACGCTTCTGCTTTTCTTTGCTGAGAAGTTTCATTTGCGGCTTGATGTCTCAATGCATAAGACAATGCTGGTAAATCTAAAGATGCTAATAAATCTCTAACTGCTTCTCCACCCATTTTGGCGATAAACTTAGTTGGGTCTTCATCATCCAATTGTTGATTTCCTTCTGGCAAACCTTCCAAAATTTCGAGATACTCTTCTTCTGTAAAAAGATCCATTTTTTGGATTCCATCATCCTCTTTTAATCCTGCTTGGATAACTACATATCTTTCATAATAGATTATCGTTTCCAATTTCTTTGAAGAAAGTCCTAATAGATATCCAATCTTATTCGGTAATGATTTAAAAAACCAAATATGAACGACAGGCACTACCAATTTGATATGCCCCATTCTCTCCCTTCGTACTTTCTTTTCTGTAACTTCTACCCCACATCTATCACACACTATTCCTTTATATCGAATACGCTTGTATTTACCACAATAGCATTCATAATCCTTTACAGGACCAAATATTCTTTCACAAAATAAACCATCTCTTTCAGGCTTGTAGGAACGATAATTAATCGTTTCTGGCTTCAAGACCTCCCCAAAAGAACGTTCCAATATATCATCAGGCGAAGAAAGACTGATTGTGATAGTATCAAATGACGCTTGATTTCTTACTTGTTTTTTATTTGAGTACATATATTCTTAATATTTAAAAGTCAAAACAATTTCTACCGAAGTAGAATATTCTAGGTGATGAATGAATGACTATTAATCAAATCTTACATCAAGCGCAAGTCCACGCAATTCATGAACTAGTACTGTAAATGATTCTGGAATATTTGGCTCTGGCAAATTATCTCCTTTCACTATTGCTTCATAAGCTTTTGCCCGTCCAACAACATCATCAGACTTGATGGTCAATAATTCTTGCAAAATATTGGCAGCACCATATGCCTCCAATGCCCAAACTTCCATTTCTCCAAATCTTTGTCCACCAAACTGTGCCTTACCACCCAATGGTTGCTGAGTAATCAAAGAATATGGCCCAATAGATCTTGCATGCATCTTATCATCCACCATATGCGACAACTTGATCATGTAAATCACCCCTACCGTTGCATGCTGATGGAAACGTTCTCCTGTTTCACCATCATATAAGTAAGTCTGTCCCAAGGAAGGTAAATTCGCTTTCTGAATGTATCCTTCAATCTCATCCATACTTGCTCCGTCAAAGATTGGAGTACCAAATTTCAAATTCAGTTTTTCCCCAGCCCAACCAAGTACTGTTTCAAATATTTGTCCCAAGTTCATTCTTGAAGGTACTCCCAATGGATTCAATACGATATCAATTGGAGTTCCATCTTCCAAAAATGGCATGTCCTCATGACGTACAATTCTTGAAACAATTCCTTTATTTCCATGACGACCTGCTAACTTGTCTCCTACTTTCAATTTACGCTTCTTAGCTAAATAAACCTTTGCAAGTTTAAGTACGCCTGCTGGCAATTCATCTCCAATACTAATATTGAATTTTTCTCTTTTATAACGTCCTACTTCTTCGTTGACTTTAATATTGTAATTGTGTAACAAATCAGCAATTAATGTATTTAAATGCTCATCTTCCAACCATACATTATAATCAACTGTAGTAAAATCAATTTTCTTTAATGCAGATTGATTGATTTTTGTTCCTTTTGCAATTAATGGCTCTCCATAAAGGGACTTAATTCCCTGAGAAACTTGACCATTTACAAGTACCAATAATTTATCTATCAAAATAGTCTTCAATTCATTCAATGCGATAGCGTGCTCATCATCCAACTTTACCAAAAGTTCTTTTTCCTGTGATTTTTGCAACTTATCCTTTTTCGCTCTAGCAAAAAGTTGTTTACCGATGATAATTCCTTTTGTTGAAGGAGATGCCTTTAATGAAGCATCTTTAATATCACCAGCTTTCTCTCCAAAGATAGCTCTCAACAACTTTTCTTCCGGAGTAGGATCAGATTCCCCTTTTGGTGTAATTTTACCAATGATAATTGCTCCTTCTTTCACATGAGCACCGATTCGGATAATACCATTTTCATCTAAATCTTTTGTCGCTTCTTCACTTACGTTTGGAATATCATTTGTCAATTCTTCTTCTCCTAATTTAGTATCTCGAACATCTAATTCGTGATGCTCTATATGTAGGGAAGTAAAAATATCCTCTCTTACAATTCTTTCTGAAATCACAATTGCATCCTCAAAATTGTATCCTTTCCAAGGCATA
>CAZOHX010000014.1:0-13217 GCA_964579315.1 uncultured Saprospiraceae bacterium | reverse complement strand
CATATCACGTGCCTTACGAGCGGCATGTCTTGCAGTTGCTGCCAAGATTACTTTATCAATAATCCTTTTAGCAATTTTCGGATTTTCTTCAAGGAAATAAGTAAGAACTTCACCTACTTGACGAGAAACGATACCATTTACTTCCGAATTTCCCAATTCTCCTTTTGTTTGTCCTTTAAATTGAGGTTCGGGTACTTTTACGGAAACTACAGCGGTTAATCCTTCTTTGAAATCTTCTCCCGAAATAGCAAATTTCAATTTACTAAAAAGTCCATTTTTCTCTCCATAATTTTTAAACAATCTAGTGATTGCTCTTCTAAAACCATTGACATGCGTACCACCTTCTCTTGTTTTAATATTATTCACAAAAGAAAGCACATTTTCAGAATAAGAAGTATTGTATGTCATAGCAACTTCTACTTCTACGTTATCTTCTTTACCTACGATATAAATAGGTTTTTCAAGTAATTTGGTTTTTGCTTCATCCAAGTAAGTAACAAACTCTAAGAGCCCCCCTTCAGAATGAAAAACTTCAGTTCTAAATTCGGTATCTTCTCCTTTTTCACGTTCATCAATTAAAACCAATGTCAAACCCTTATTCAAAAAAGCCAATTCTTTGATACGAGTTGCTAAAGTATCATAATTATAAACTAAGGTTTCAAAGATTTCGTCATCTGGCTTGAAATAAATGGTAGTTCCAGTGATATCTGTTTTACCGATTACTTTAACTTCTGTTTGTGGTTTACCCCGACTATACTCTTGGGTGAAAATCTCACCATTTCGATGGACTTCTGCTTTCAGCATAATGGAAAGTGCGTTTACACAAGAAACTCCTACTCCGTGCAAACCACCAGATACTTTATAGGTATCTTTATCAAATTTACCCCCTGCATGCAAAACAGTCATGACCACTTCAAGTGCAGATTTCTTCAATTTAGTATGCATTCCAGTTGGAATTCCACGACCATTGTCTGTAACAGAAATAGAATTGTCCTTGTGAATTACAGTAGTGATTTTACTACAATGACCAGCAAGGTGCTCATCAATAGAGTTGTCAATGACTTCCCATACCAAATGATGTAGTCCAGCCACATCTGTACTTCCAATATACATGGATGGTCGCTTTCTTACAGCTTCCAATCCTTCGAGTGCGGTGATATTATCCGCACCATAATTCGATTTTTTTTCTTTTTCACTCATAGCAGGCAAAGATAATGAAAAATATACATTTCAAAGGCAAATATAAGTACTTTTTTTGAGCTATTTTGATGATATTTGAGATGTGAATTAATCACGTAAATTAATCGTATCCGAAAGGGCATCACCGATTAAGTTAAATATTGTAACGGTAACAAATATAGCCAAACCAGGAAAGACAGCCAACCACCATGCATCGGGTTTGTTTCTAGCATAAGAGAGCAATTGTCCCCAGGTCATATCATCAGGTCCAACACCGATTCCTAAAAAAGATAAGGTCGCTTCTACTAAAATTGCACCTGAAATTCCAAAGGCGATAATAATTAAAATAGGAGAAATGGCATTGGGCAAAGCGTGTTTTACGATAATTCTAAAACGACTTAAACCCAATGTTTTCGCAGCATTTATATACTCCAAATTTCTTATTTTCAACAATTCTGCCCGTAAGTATCTAGCAATTCCAGTCCAACGAAAAAATCCAATAACTAAGATTACATTAAAAATAGAAGGGTGATTGATTACCGACAAGGATGCTAATAGGATAAGAATCAATGGAATAGCATGCACGATTTCGATTATTCGGAGTAGTAAAAGATCTAATGGTAAGGATACTTTTTTTCCTAAAATACGATTTCTTTCAAAGAGAAAAACAAGCATATTTACCACGCCCATAATAAACAGACAAATCAAAAGACTTTTTAAAAATTCTACTACAAGATGACCGTGCAAATAACCATATTTTCTAAATGCGAATCCATAAATTATAGAAAAAAATAATCCTAACATATTTAATAGAATACTGATTCGTGAAATTTTCAATGAATGATCTCCAAAATAACCAGCAAAAGCACCAAAAACTATTCCTATCAGACTGGCTAACAACATCGACAAAACCCCCACCATTAGAGCCGTTCGAGTTCCATGAATAAGTCCTGACAAAACATCTTTTCCCAAGTCGGAAGTCCCTAGCCAATGTCGATACTGGATACTATGAATATTTTGTTTTGAAAACGGACTTTTATAGACATTCATTAAATCAAAACTATGAGTACTATAAGGTATAGGTGACAAAATTTTGAAATCAAAGTTTAATTCATTCCAATCCTTTTTTTGTAGCATTGAATAAGGCTTTGCCATCCCCATTTTTTCTGCATACTCATGAAAAACAGGGTAGTAAGTTATATTGTTAATTTTACAAATCAGGGGTCGTTCATTGGCAATAAAATCACTAAAAATACTTAAAAAAATCAAAAAGTAAATCATTCTCAAAGACCATTTTGTGATACGTTTTTGATTAATTTTTTTCCATAAATTTTTCCAATACCCTAGAGATATAGTTTTTTCAACTACATCATTTGAATCTAATATTGGAAGGTTTTTTTTCATAAAAATCAAAACTTAACTCTTGGATCAAAAATTTTGTACAAAATATCAGCCACAAGATAGCCTACAATGGTTAAAAATGCAGAAAGCAACAAAATTGCATTAACGACGGGCCAATCTTGTTGTAATATTCCATCATAAGCTAATCTACCCATACCTGGAATACTGAAAATAATTTCGACCACCACAGATCCCGCAAATGCTGCTGGAAATATGGTTGCAAATTTTGAAATTAAAGGAAAAATCCCATTTTTAAATCCGTGCTTCCACACCATATTTCGATAAGATAACCCTTTTGCTTTTGCAGTTGTAATATATTGTTGATTTAGTACGTTTAGCATTCCATTTCTCATCTGACGAGTGGTAAAAGCAAAAGTACCGTAAGTAATACAAAATATGGGTAAAACCAAATGATAAGCAGTGTCCCAAAACCGATCCCAAAATGGTGCGTCAACGGGTAAGTCTCCTAAGCCACTTGATGGGAAAAAGTCTGTCCAAGCACCATATTCAGGCGTTGTAAAAAAGACAATCAACATGGTAGCAACCCAAAAAACAGGTAAAGAGTGAAGCAAAAATAATCCAATGGTAGTCCATCGATCAAAAAGGCTATTTTTGTATGCAGCGGCATATACGCCTAAAGGAATAGAAATCAAATAGGAAAAGAAAATGGCTATCAAATTCATTATCAAAGTCCATTTCATTGCGGTTTTAATTCTAGTAGTTACCTTTCGACTATCAAAATAAGAAATTCCAAAATCACCTTTTAAAAATTTTGAAATCCACCGATGATACTGATTATTCGTACCATACCAGGTGATTTTTGGAATCCACAAATTTATAATGGATTTATGAGCAATGACATCTCCATAGTTATTCACAATTTGTTGATAACTATCTTGAAATGCTGTTCCCATATCAAAAGATTGCTCCATGAGTTCTTCCAATTGATTAAAAATATTTAGAATATTTTCATGATTGTGCTCCACTAAAAGTTGATTACAGAGATACTTTATTTTTATAATTGAGTCATCTTTTTTTAAATTTGTTGTGCTTAATAAAATATTTTGAAGATGCAACAGACTTTTATAATAGATATCAATTTCGTTCCAATCACCATATTGTAAAATCAACAATTCTAGATTATCATGATGTGTTTTTCTCAAAATCTTGTAAAAATCAGAGGGGAAAGCTCTTTGGCTTATGCTAAAATAAAATTTAGGCAAGTCTAAGCCAAGTGTAGATGCCGCTGATTGACAAGCCTTTGCACGTTCAAATTCGTTACTGAATTCTAAATCATCGGAATTACAATATTTATCAATCGGACTTCCTGGAGCCAATGTTCCCAAGTAGAAAATGACCAAAGAAATGATCAATAAAGTTGGAAGAAAAAGTAAAATTCTATAAAAGATGTATTTTAACATAGTGGTTTACTCTAGCCAATTTTCCATAAACCCAGGAAACACTTCATAGGCATCTGCATTTGCAAATTTTTTATTGATGACTAATCTACCCTTTGCATTGAACAAAAAGATCATAGGTTGTTCTTCATAAATAATCTCTTGAAGGCGAAAATAATCTTTTTTCATTTGAGTAGGATCATCACAATTTGTAATGATTCGTTCAATAATGGCATCTGATTCAGGAGTACCAAAACGAGTCTTATTTTGTCCCCGTGGTGGGAAATTATCTGTGTGAAAAGCGTTGTATGGATTATAAGGAAGTATTACTCTTGCCCCCAAGGTAATCATATCAAAATCACCTTGTGGAGCATCTTGTGTCAATATTTTTCTTCCATCTTTGATTACGGACTCTATTTTTACCCCAATTTTCTTGCCCGATTTTGCCATCATTTGAGCCATCAATTTACTAATTTTACTTCGGCTACCATATTTGAATTCAACTTTTAAAGGAGTTTTTTTCCCTTGAATAACTTTATCACGCCAACCATCGCCATCGGTATCTTTCCAACCCGCATCATCTAAAAGACGGCTGCTTTCTTCCAAATCAAATTTCAATAATTTCAAATGATGATTATAATTTTTAGAATAAGGCATTATAGGACCAACGATTCTTTTTGCATAACCATGCATAGCATTTTTGATAATATAGTCCACATCTGTAATTAAGGCAATGGCTCGTCTAACTCTTTTATCTTTTAGTACTTTTCTTTGGGTATTGAAAGCCAGATAGTAATAAATAGATGTTCTAGGATTAAAAAACGACATTTCATCAAGAGCCATTGCATTGTGTTTTAAGGCATCAAAATTTTCGAAACCGATATCAGAAATGACATCTATTTCTCCTGCTTTTGCCATAGTAATTGCAGTGGTTTCGTCAGGAATAGTTTTATATACCAACTGTTGAGGCTTGTTGACAAAAACGGGGCTTATATTTTCAAATGGTTTTCCCCACCAATTGTCCTTTTTTTCTAATACGATTTTTTGTCCTGCAATCCATTCTTTAATTCTATAAGCCCCTGCACCTTGCACCTTTTCATGAGTTTTTTCGGGATTTTTGAAAGATGTTGCAAAATTTTGCAATTTCTCACTGCCGTGATCTATTTTTTCAATGGCTTTGATATCTTTTAGACTTTGAAAAGAAAATTCATCCAATATATTTGTAGGATCATAATAATATTTGGGGTAAATATCTGTGGTCACAATTTCTTTTACCGCATTCATATTACATTCCTTCGTCAATACAGAAAATTTCCTTGGATTTTGTTGATTCTGAATGATATCATAAAAGAAGTTAATTCCAGGGGCATATTTTGATAGTACTTTTGGGTTTTTCATAGCTTTAAAAGTAAAGACTACATCATTTGCCAAAACAGGAGCACCATTATCCCATTTTGCTTCCTTTCTCAACTCGAATTCATATCGAAATCCACCATCAAGTTCACCTTCATGAATAGGAAAAATCTTAGGTTCGGCGACTAAAAGATAAGGAAAATACTCCATACTTTTAGGATTCATTTTCATCAAAGGGGCGTGCACATGCCTAAAAACCTTCCTTGAATTGGATGAAGTTGTAAGAATAGGCACTAAATAATCTGGCTCACTTTTTAGTCTAATGACAACGGTCTTGGTGTTTTTTTGAGAAGATGTAATAGACTTAGGGTCTGTTCTACAATCCGAAAATTGTAGAATCAATAGACCAAAAAACAACCATTGTAAAAAGAAAAAATTTATTTTTTTAATCATGTCTAGGGAATTTTACCCTAAATATATTGATTAATATTAAATATGTTCAACTTTTGGAGTGTTAAGACTTAAAAACTTCAATATTTTTAGTTTTTACTACCAAATCTGTAAATTTTCCTTTATAGCGTGTTGCTTTAACAATATGATTGTCCACCCAATGATAATTTCCACCACGAGGCTTACCAAACAATATTCCATGATATTTAAAACCATGATTGGCCAACCAAGTTTCAGTCACTTGACGATGAGCTTCTGTTCTGGATGTAAAAAAAGTAATGATATGTCCTTCATCAAACCATTTATTAACAATTTCTAAGGCATCAGGATAAACTTCTGCTGTTACCATTCTTTCAGGTTCTTCATTTGGAATATCTTCACAAATAGTTCCATCAATATCAATCAAGAAATTTTTGGTTTCGTCTGTAAATACAGGACTTAAAGTTTCTCCTTTTTCATTTTTAATGACTTCTAATTTCGGTTCTTTACCCATTGTTCAATTTTTTTAATTCAATATCATACCATTCAAAAACGATGCTAAAATTCGATATAGTTGGTTGCGTCAACTGCAACACCATTGTTCCAGAGTTCAAAATGTAAATGAGGACCAGAAGTTAAGATGCCAGTATTTCCAATAATAGCGATTGCTTCTCCTTTTTGAACTCTATCTCCAATTTCTTTTAACAAAGCCGAATTGTGTTTGTAAACGGAGATGATATCACCAGCATGTTGAATAATAATAGTTTTTCCATTTTCTAATGTCCAATCTGATCCAATCACCACACCGTCCATAACCGCTTTGACGGGTGTATTTTTGGGAGCGATAATATCTACACCATAGTGTTTTTTAGCCAATTCGAAATTTGCACTAATTTTACCATTCACAGGAGGAAAGAAATTTATCTCATCTATCCCCATTTCTTCACTTTTATTATTATTCTTTTGATTTGATTTTTGGGCTTCTTTTTCGATTTCCTTTCTCAATTGCTCGTCCTCTTTACTACGCTCTACATTGATTTGATTTTCCTTGAAATTGACTTTTTCGTTTTTGATGCTATCTTCAGAAGAAACATCCCCTGTTATCATTTTACGAAAAGCGGTAGTATAAGTTTTTTGAGCTTGCAACTCACTTTCTAAATCATCGATTTGTTTGTACAAGGCAAAAACTTCTTGATGCTGACGAATATCTCCATAACCAGGCACCAATCTTCTCAAGGGTGTAAAAAAAATCAAGAAGACAATCAGCAATGAGAATCCTGCCAATATGGCTGCAATTATCAAATATAGATTTAATTTGGTAAAACTATTGGAAGAAATTTCTTCAAAAGTTTCATCATTTAGGATAGTTAGCCGAAATTTTTTATCCAGTCTATCTTTTAATTTGGGTTTAGTATGCTCTGTGTCAGTCATTTATTTGCATCAAAATTATTAGAATGAAAATTCATTCAATTTGAAAAAAGTAAAAAATAATACTGCAATTGGATTGGTTTTATTTGATTTGTGGTAAATATCTCATATAAAATCACAAAATTAGCAAAAAATAAAATATTTTTACACGTTTATAGTTATTATTCACATAAAATAGTGTCGTTTGTAGCAAAAAACGATTGCAACCAAATAGGCTTTTGATTGTAAGTGAAACATAGCCACAATACAAATAGTATAAATAAGGTCTAATATTTACTGATTTACCAATAAATTGGACTAAATTAATAACCTAGAAATAGGAGCAACTTTAAAAAAAAAAATTACGGTTTGAAAAAATTCAACAAATTAATACTTGTTTTTATCATAATTAGTGGGTTATTTTCTTGTGTGACTACCAAGAAAAAGGATGCTGAATTATCCACACTAAAAAAACTATATCATAACACTACCGCACAATACAATGGGTATTTCAATGCGGATATTTTGCTCCAAAAATCTATTGCGGGGTTAAATCAAAATTATCAAGATAACTATACGCAGATATTAGAAATTTTTCCATATGTAGCATCATCTCAAGCAAAAGGCGTAGCCAGTGATTTAGATAAAGCGATTGAGAAAGTATCAGTTGATATTGCACTACATCGCCAAAGCGACTGGGCAGATGACTGTTATTTATTGATGGGGCAGGCTCAATATGTCAAACAAGATTATGAAACAGCAGAAGAAACGCTAGTGTTTATGGTGGATCATTTTGATCCCCAAAATCCAAAAAATTGGAAATCTAATAAAAAAAGAAAAAAGAGTAAGAAAGAGCGAAAAAGAGAGAAAAAGGCCAAAGAAAAAGAGCGTAAAGCGAAGAAAAAGGCTAAAGATAAAGAACGCAGAGCCAAAAAGAAGGAAAGGGAGAAAAAAATAAAAGCTGCAAAAAAGAAGAAAAAAGCCAATAAAAGAAGAAAAAAGAAAGGGAGAAAGCATAAAAAGAAGAAAAAGAAAAAAGAAGAAAGTCCTACTCCAAAAGTAGATATTCCAGACACTCCTAAAGAAAATAAAACTGAGGAGAAGAAAGACAAAAAAGAAACTCCAAAGCCACCTAAACAAAATGATGGAGATTTCTTTCATAAAAGACCCGTTTTTCAAGATGCGAAACTGTGGTTAGCAAAAACGTATATAGAAAGAGAGAAATTTGATCTTGCTGAAAATATCTTAGTAAATTTAGACAATAGTTCCAAAACATTTAAAGATGTAAGAAGAGAATTGGCACCTACATTTGCATATTTTTATATCAAGCAAAAGAATTTTTCTGCTGCGATTTCTCAATTGGAAAAAGCCATCCAACTCGAAAAGAAGAAAATCAAAAAGGCAAGATATGCGTATATTATTGCACAGATATATCAACATGAAGGGGACAATTCGCAAGCGGTAGCATATTTCAATAAATCAAAAAAATATAGCAATGATTATGAAATGGAGTTTAGTTCCCTTTTAAATATCATTGAAACGGGCTATAAAACTGGAAAGTTAACAAAGGCAACTACCATCAAGAAGTTGGAAAAGCTACTAAAAGATGCAAAAAATATAGAGTATAAAGATAAAATTTATTTTTCTTTAGCAGAAGTGGCTCTTGCGGATAATCAAACAGATGTCGCCATTGATTACTATAAAAAGTCGATAGGAGCAAATACCGATAATAAGCCACAACGAGTAGAATCCTGTTATCGCTTGGCACATCTTTTTTATAAAGCAGAAAATTATATTGACTCTAAAGCTTATTTCGATAGTACACTTATCGTCATGGACAAAATGGATGAACGCAAGCCAGAAGTAAAAGGATATTCCGAAAATTTATCTGAAATTGCTAAAAACCTTGAAATCGTTCAACTGCAAGATAGCTTACTCATGGTGAGTGCCATGACAATGGATCAGAAAAAAGAATTGGTCAAAAAACTAAAAAAGGATGAAGCCAAAAGATTGGCGGAGGCAAAAGACAAGAAACCAACGGGTAAATCTCGTAACGGTCGAGGCGATATTGCATCTGCCCGTGATTTACAATCCATAGGTATTGGACGACGACCTAGTTCTTTTCAGACATCAAAGAGTAATTTCTTTGCCTATAATGCAAAGGCATTGAAAAGAGGAAAAAGAGATTTTAAAAAAATATGGGGAGATAGAAAATTAGAGGACAATTGGAGATTGATGTCCAAGCAAACTGGACAATCTGATGATGTAGCCGAAAATTCAGCTACAGATTCCAATGATAATGTTTCTGATAGTGACATGAAGCGATTATTGAAAGGAGTACCTACTTCTGAAGCAGAAAAAATAAAAGCAAAAGAAAGTATTCAAGATGCCTTGATGGCATTGGGACGACTATTTAGAGAGCGACTTGAAAAAAATGATAAGACAGTCGAAGTTTTGGAAGGGCATTTACTCAAAAAATATCCAGAAACAAAGCACGAATTGGATGCATGGTACTATTTGTATTTGGCACATACCGATTTAGGACACCAAGCGAAAGCCAAAGAGTATTATGATAAAATAATCAAAAAATATCCAACAACGACCTATGCTCGAGTATTGAGTGATCCAAACTTTGTGGGGGACAGTAAAAAAGCCGCTCAAAAACTTGATGATTTTTATGCAGAAACCTATGATTTGATTCAAAGTAATCAATACAAAAAAGCATATGAAAAAGTAAAAGTTTCGGACAAACTATTTGGTACGGACAATAGTTATCGTGGAAAATTTGCTATATTAGGAGCCATGTCTATTGGAAATATGAAGGGGAAAGATGCCTATATCAAAGAATTGAAGGATGTAATTGTAAAGTTTCCAAAATCACCAGTTGAGAAACGGGCGAAAGAAATATTGCGATTGTTGGGTGATAAATCTATAAAAGCTCCTACGGTAAGAAATGGTTCGAAAAAATTCACTTACGACGAAAAGAAAATTCAGTACATTATCATTCCTATCGAAGATCAAGGTAGCATGAAGCTATCTGATATCAAAAGTGAAATTGCTCGTTTTAATAGAAAATACTTTAAATCAAAGAAATTGAGAGTTTCGACGATATATTTGGGGACAGATACGGATCATCCAATAATCATTATACGTAAATTCAAAAAAGTGAAAGATGCAATGAAGTATTATAAAGATGCGACGGATGAAGCTACCTACTTACCTAGTGATGTGAAGTTTAAGATGTATGTTTTGACACAAAATAGTTATCGTCAGATTCTTAGAGATAAATCTCTGGATGGGTATGATGCTTTTTTTCGGGAGAAGTATTTGGGGGAGTGATTTGATTTGGCGATTTTTTGATTGCAAGTACGATTTGTATTTTGATTTGGCGATTTGATGATTTTTTGATTTGGTGATTGCTAGTATGATTTGTATTTTGATTTTTCTTAATTCAAACTTGGAGTATTAACCAACTCAAATAATGGAATTTCCACTTCGAAAGACTCCTGCGTTCCAAGATTTATCATTTCGTAATGTCCTGTCATATATCCATAGGTGGACATCAATACGCACATTGATTTGTAGGTATATTTATCGTTTGGAATTAATATGGGTTGGGCTCCAACTACACCAGGACCATCTACTATTTTGATGCCATTTAGAGAGTCGAATATTTCCCAGTGTCTATTGATGAGTTGAACGGTTTGATTGCTATTGTTTTCGATAATGATTTTATAACTAAAGATATAAAAATCTCTCCCAGCTTTATTCTGAGTGCCTTCAAAATAAGGTTGTACTAAAATTTTAATACCATTGGTTACTTCTTCATTCATACTTACTGCATTTAAATTTTACTATTTCGTTGTTTTAAAAAGAGCATAAAAGCAAGGACTAATAAACCTCCTAAAATACCCCCGATTCTCATCCATACTTCTTGTTTATGTTTGATTTTACTTTCCAAATAATAGGGGTTTGCTTTACCTGGACTTCCATTTTGTTTAAGTATTTCCCAGTTTTCTTCATCAGCGTTATCAAGACTTGGTAATAATAAATTTAAACAAAAAACAGTATCCAAAGGTTCAATGTCATAGCCAATAGAATCAATCATTTCTCCTTTATCAGAAAAAAGTTGTAAGATTTCTTTCTTTTTGTTGATACCAAAACCTAAATCTCCAACATAGCTGGTTACTTTGGAGTGTTCTTTTTGAAATTTGATTTGATTTTGCACTAAAATTAAATATCCTTTGCTCGGAATGGAAATATTTGGAATTGTAAATTCGTGTTTTTTATCAGCAAAGACCCAATTGGAAACATCTACAGATTCATAAGAATTATTAAAAATTTCAACCCAATCTCCTGCAGATTTATCATTTGCTACGACTTCATTGATTACAATCTGTCCGCTCATAGGATGTATGTAGGGTTTAAAAATTGCTTTTAGATGATAGTCTTGATCAGGAGAAAGCATAATTTTTCGCTGGTCAGATTCGATACCTTCCCAATGAGAAAACGTATAGCCATTTTTGGCGATGGCTTCTAATTCGCAAGGATATTCTTTAAAATATTTGCCCTTAAAAGCTTTCTTTTTGATTTTGACATGGTGATTTAGTCGAACATTGCCTCCAAAAGTCGTTTGAATTTGTACAGTATATGTATCAGATAAATCAAATCGCTCCCCAAGGAAATGCCAGAGATAATCAGGGCGTTCTATGGCAAAAGTTCTCATTTTATTGATTTCTCTAGACCATTGTTTCATTGTTAAATTCCATCTTTTGAAATGTCTTTCCATTTCTGGAGCATATATTTTCACAATATCATCTAGGTGGTCAGCGACGACTTCCCCATTAAAAGTAGTATTTAAGTAGTCTTGAAAACGGAGTAAAAATTCATCCTGAAAATTCTTATTTTCCATCAATTTTCGTAAAATCAAGGTACTCCAAGGTGGATTGGGCCAATCGGGACCATTAGGTTCTAAATGAAAATCAAGGCTGTTGAATTTATAAGCTTTACTACTTTGTAATCCAAATCCCCAATCGGTATCATATAAAATCCATCGCCATTTTCCCTTTGTCCCTTTTTCTTTCCAATATTTAATATTTCCACCTGCATCCCTATTGTCGAAGTAGATTTCAGCTATTTTATAATCGATGAAATTAGTTACATCCATTTTGTCTTGAATATAGGCATAGTTTTCTGTTTTGGAAAAATCGTTATTTTCAATAAATCTAATCATTTTAAGATAATCTCCTCTGCTCCCCCTTTTTCTAGTAAATTGATGTTCGATAAGATCAATACTATCCTTGTCTATATCAAAATAATCTGCAATAAAAAAGCGATTAACTTTCTCACGGATATTGTATAATCCCCAGTAATCGCCATTTAAATAAACTTGTGCAGGTCTGAAATGTTGTTTTTCAAGATCCCACCCTTTTAATAAACTTGTCATGAAGACGTCTCTAAAATTAGATCGACCAAAATCACTTCCCGAGTTTCTTAATACGAAAAATTTAAAACGTTTGGGCCCTTTCTTTCCAAAAATGGGAACTCTAAATTTATTTTCACCAAAGTTTTTTCTAGCGACAAGCGTCATGGATTTTTGAGGAAACAATCGGCTCATCCCACCGAAAAGACGAAATCCTGTACCACTACAAAACTTTTGACTGCCATCCGCTTCATAAATTTCTGTATTTGAAAATAATTCTCTTTTACTCCAAAAATTTGCACCTGTTTTTCTCCAACTAGAATCTCTCAAATGATTACCTGTTACATACAAACCATTGTCAGGATCGAATAAATAATCGGGGTTGATCATGATAGCAACAGTAGGAATGGTGGTTTTAGGTTCATTGATAAAATAAGTATGTCCAATAATTGGACTTTTTTTATTGCCTTTGTATGCTACAGCACGAATGGGCATCGTTTTATTGATTTTCAATTTCTTTTTGTAGCGAAAAGCATTTCGATTGGGTTCATTTCCATCAATTGTGTAGTAAATTTTGGCACCTGGACAACTCAATTCCAAATAAATTGCTTCGTCATAATAACCACCTT
>CAZOHX010000013.1:0-14944 GCA_964579315.1 uncultured Saprospiraceae bacterium | reverse complement strand
GTCCATTTTCCAAAACACAAACGTATTCATAATAGAAAACAACATCAGAATTATTAATCGACTAAAATTAATATCTTGAAAATTAAAGAAAATAAACGGAATCAATCCCCCCATCAAGGGAATACCAATACGCATCACCCATTTATCCTTAAAACCGATGATGCATGCTGGATTTTCTATGTGTTGATTTTGATTCATTATATTCCTTTACGACCTAGAGCGTTCATTTGTTCTAACCATTTTGTTCGTTTCTCTTGTGTAGATGCCCTTACACTATAAAACGCACTTCTTTTGATGGGCGAAAACCCCGAAAACTTTAATATTGACCGATTAATAATTTTAAATCCAGGTCCACCTTGCAATAATTTATATAAAAATGCTGGAGAATCCATTGTCATAATATATCTCGCAGATTTTCCTTTTAAGAGCCCTTCTGGAAATTTTCCTTTGTAATGAAATGCAAATCCAGTCAAAAAAACACGATCAATAAATCCCTTGACCAAGGCTGGCATGGTTGCCCACCACATAGGGTAAGAAATCACCAAGTGATCCGCCGATTTTATTTTTTGTTGCATCATTTTTAAATCGGGCTCTAAGGCTTGATCTTTTTCTCGAAGAATTAAATCAAAATTTAGATCGATTAAGTGTATAAGTTCAACATCGAATCCCATTGCTTTAGCTCCATCGTAATATGCTTGTGTTAATGCATTGACAAGGCTGTCTTTTCTAGGATGACCTTGTAGTATAAGTATTTTTTTCATTGTTTTTATATTAAAAATAAATTCGATATTGAATATTTGGGAAAAAGCCCCGTTGATAAGTATTCTTTATTGTATTATTTTTCGCATCATAACTCTTTTGAAAAATATTTTGATGATTGGTAATATTAGTTAAATCAACAGACCATTCTTGAGCAATTTTCTTCAAATTCATTTTAAATGAAACTTTAAAATCCAACTTAAAATATGGATCATATCTTTTTTCAAATATTTTGGCATCATCAAATACCTGTTCATGAGCGATTGCAGATGCCCCCAAATCCGTAGGCGTATATCGTCGTCCGCCAGAGTAAGTCACTTTCGTATCAAAGCTCAAGGTATTTTTACCAATTTTAAACTCTTTTCCTGCAAGAGCATTGAATACATAATTTGAATTGAATAAAGAATTTCTCTCCACACCATCGCTTCCTTTATATTTTGAATCAAAAATGGAAGCTGTCGTTAAGAAATAATAGCCATCTGAAAAGAATTTTTCTAATGTAAGCTCAAATCCATAATTTCGACCTTTTCCATCGTTCACCAAATTTGGCTCATCAGGAATCACAAAATCTGCTCCGCCATTCAACAATGAATAAGGAGAATCAAATTTTTGAACAGGAATACTATATAAATATTGATAATAAATCTCTGTCTTCAAACGCATATTTTGAGCAAATTGCCACTCATATCCTAATACAGAATGAAATGCTTTTGAAAAATCCAAATCTTTATTGGTCTCAACACCCGCTTCGTTTTGAACAAAATAAATAACAGCGGGTTGCAATTGACTATGTAGTCCTGCCCCCATTGTAAAAGTTGATTTTGGGTTGATTTGGTATCGCATCCCAAATCTAGGTTCTAGATTGTTGGTCTTATTCAAAGCATAATACTGATTGTGTAAACCTATATTAATGGTTAATTTTTCATTCGCACGATATTGCCAATTGGCATAAGCCTGAATCAAGGAAGAACCCCCATCTACATCTTTGGTCAATTTAAAAACATTTGGAGCAACCAAAGTACTATCTTTAATCAACAAATCAATGTAATCATAAATTACACCCGCCGTAATCGTATTTTGAACATTCAGTTTTTTATTAAATTTGAAATGGGCTGAATACTTCTTTTGAACGTGTTGAAAATTAAAATAGTTGGTATGTACACTGTCTAGAGTCACAGAATCAATTTGCCCCGTAGTTTCCGTCCCCGACCCCACAATTGTCAATTTCGTATAAGTATTATTATCCAAAAAATAAGTATGGGATGCCCCTACAACCCCCGTGTTTGAACCAAAAGTAATATCCGTGGCATCGACTGCAAATATTTCACCACTATCTTCTTGATCCAATTTTGGTGCAATATGAATATCACTAATTCCACCAATTCCCCAAAGCGTAAAAATACCCGATTTTTCAGTAGGAACATTGACTTTGAACGTTAAATCTTGATATTCAGGAACAGCTGCTCCTGTACCAAAATCAAGACCAACTACTTTTAAAACTCCCAAAGTAGAATATCTATAATTGGCTAAATAGGATGCTTTTCCACCTTTTTTAAATGGACCTTCTGCTCCCAATTCAAAACCATTGAACCCAATTTGACCTAAATACTCTCTCTTGTCACGATTTCCATTTCTCAATTTAATATCAAATACTCCAGAAAGTGCATTTCCATAATCTGCACTCCATGCACTTGTAAAAAAATCTGAATCACTCAAATTATTGATATTCAACATACTAACAGGACCACCCGTCGTTCCTAAAGCTGAAAAATGACTAGGATTAGGTATATCTATACCTTCCATTCGCCAAAGTACCCCAAGAGGAGAATTTCCACGAATAATGATATCATTTCGATCGTCACTGGCTCCCCCCACACCTGCATAATTCTGTGCCATTCGTGCAGGATCACTAAAACTTCCAGAAAAACGGCCTGCTTCTTCGACTGAAATACTTCTTGCACTTACGGTTGCCAATTGATTAATGACATCGCCCTTAACTGCATCAGCATTCACGACTACTTCTGTTAATTTTACCAAGCTTTCTTCCATTTGGATATTAGCAACAGTTTCTTTGGCGGAATTAACAACTAAGTTCGGAATAGTAGCAGATTGATATCCCAAATATTCAATTTGAATAGTATGTCTTCCCAAAGGCACATTTTCTATTCTAAAAATACCATCAATATCGGTGGTTGTTCCTAATACGGGGTCAGATCCTACAACAATAACGGTTGCCCCAATTAGTGGATATTGAGATTGTTTGTCAACCACAGTACCCTTGATTACTTGAGTTTGGGCATTCAGGTTGAGTATTGAAATTAGCAGCGTAAGTATTGAAATTATTTTCTTCATTTTTTTAAATATTGATTAAGTACGATGCAAATATAAATCAGAGTCGATGTTAAAAAATGCCTTTTTCTATGAATCGTCAAATTTTAGGGTTGAATTGTCATTTAACCAATAGATATGAGTGAGTCTCAAATTTGGGGCATTTGTATGAATAGTATTTGCCCCACTTTGGGGTCAGGGATTGCCTACCTATTCCTTTGGATTTTATCCAAAATTATTCATATTTATCCCTTTTCAGGGATATAAACCATCATGCTTTAGACACAAAAAAGCCAATTATTCTTGCGAATAATTGGCTTTTTTCTATCTATTTTGAAAATACCTTTTTAAGACACCTTCTCCAATTCTACTTCCAACTCACTCAAAACATTAGGCAAATGCTCTTTCAATACCGTATAAAGTGAGCCAATCTCCTCCAAAGAAATTTGGTTCTTCGAGAATTTTTCGATAGCCTTGTTTGTCAAAGTCATCTCTTCATTGCCTACGTAAGATAATGTAGATTTCATTTTATGACTTACATTACTTAACTCTGTCCAATTTTGATTTTGAATTAAACCTTTCATTTTTTGAATTTCTTCAGGGAGTTCAGTAATCAACATACCAAGAATTACTTGTTTCATACTATCATCTCCATCTGCCATCAAATCTAAATATTCCAAATTGATGTGTCGATATTGAATGTCTGCCATAATAAAGTTATTTATGAATTACGTATTTACTAATAATATTAAATAGTTGCTCAGGCTCAAAAGGCTTTAAAACGAAATTATCAAACCCATGTTCCTTAAATTTTTCATCTTTTGATATGTGTGCATGTGCCGTCATTGCCAAAATCGGTATTTCAGAAACTTCTTTCGGAAATTTCGTACGGATAAAATCTGTAGTTTCATATCCATCCATAATTGGCATCTGCAAATCCATTAAAATTATATCAAATTTTTGCTCTTTCAATTTCTCAATAGCTTCTTTCCCATGATTGGCAATAGAAATACTAATATTCTTCCATTGCTTTTCAAGTGTTTTTTTCGCTACAATCTGATTCATTTTATGATCCTCGACCAATAACAAATCAAAACAATAATCATCTGAAAGTAGTTCAGGTGTATGACAACCATCATCAGGATTATCTAATTGAGAAGCTATTTCAAAAATCATATCAAAATAAAATTTGGATCCTTTTCCAAATTCACTTTCCACCCACATTTTTCCACCTTGATATTCAACAAGGCTCTTTGCTATCGACAAGCCCAGTCCCGTACCTTCAAATATTCGGTCCTTAGTTCTTATACGTGTGAACGAATCAAAAATTGCTCCAATTTTATCTTCTGGAATACCAATTCATGTATCTTCCACTGAAAATTTAATTTGAGTGGTATCTTTATTGGAATACATTTGATCTACAGATATATTTACAGCTCCCTTATCCGTAAATTTGATAGCATTTCCCACTAGATTATACAATATTTGACTCAACCTTAACTTGTCACCAATAATATATTTTGGAACATTTCTATCAATATTAATACTAAAATCCAAGTCTTTTTCCTTGATTTTATAATTCATCACCTGCTTGAGATTCTCTAAAAAATCAAATAAATTGAAACGCTCATTCTCAAATTTAATTTTCCCTTTCTCAATTGTTGCTATTTCTAAAATATCATTCACGATTCCGAGCAATACTTCTGATGATTGCTTGATAGATTTCACATAGCCTGTTTGCTCACCATTAATTGGAGTTTTTTCAAGTAAATTGCTCATTCCTAAAATAGCATTCATTGGCGTACGCATTTCATGACTGATACTTGCCAAAAATTGCTCTCTTAACTTTGCAGATTGATCTGCCAATGCACGTGCTTTTTGCAATGCTTCCGCTTGCTGTTGCTCCGTAATATCTCTTAAAATAATATTGTAAGAGTTGCCATCATCACTACTTAGATGCGTTGCAATCAAGATACATGTCCTCACTTCTCCTTTGAAATTTTCAATCTCGACTTGAGTTTCATTGATTGCTAATTTATTTTTCAATCTATTTCTAACTAATGTTTTGACATCATCAGACTTAAATATAGCAAACAAATCTACCAACTCTTCTCCAAATCTAGTACAATTGACCAATTGATTCATCGCAGGATTACAATCCAACACTTTTCCTTCAAAATCACAAATGATAATCCCATCCTTAGACTTCTTAAAAATATCCTGATATCTCTCCTTACTTTGACGGCTTTCCTGTTCAGATTTCATCCGTATGGTAATATCTTGAATGATTCCTTGAATCAGATAAACATTTTCTGTTTCTTGTGTTTTTTCACATTTCAATGACAAAAAGATAGGTTTTCCATCAGGTCGAGTAATCCACAAATCTTCTTCTTTCGATTGACCAATCAATATAGTTGCAAAAGTAGATTTTAAAAATGAAACAGGATGATTTAAATCGAAGACATCATCTATAGAAATGCTATTTCGTTTAGGTGATAATCCCAAAATTTTATAAAACTCATTGGATGCTTTAAAAAAGGTCTGGTCAGAACGATACTCCCAATGTCCAATGTGAGAAAGCCGTTGAGTTTCTTCCAACTTCCGTAAAATACTATTTCTTTCAATAGAAAATTTCAATGTTTTGGTCAACATTTCTTGGTCAAATTCTCCTTTGACTAAAAAATCCTGTGCTCCTGACTTTACCGCATCGATTCCTATTGATTTATCCGCATTTCCTGTAAGAACAATTATATTTAAATTGGGATTAATTTCAAAAAGCCGTTCATATGTCTTTTTACCAAAACTATCGGGCAACGACAAGTCCAGAAGAATCACTTCAAACTCATCTTGTGAGACAATATCCAGACTTTCTGCCAAAGTAACCTTATGAATAATTTCATAATTGGCTAAATCTGAATTTTCCAAAAACAATTCGACTAACCTTGCATCTCCAAGATTATCCTCAATCAGTAATATTTTTTTGTTACTTGTTAACTTGATGGCTGTGCTCATGATTTTACATTCAGATTCAATTTACAATATTTTTTGTAAAAATCCTATTCAAAAAATATATTGGGTACAGGTTTATCGTATCTTTTTATTAATTAGCGCTCACTTGCCCAACTACTTAGAGATGGGGTTTCTCTTATTTTTGTTTTTAGAAATCAATAAATTAATATTAAAAATATTATTTCCCAATCGGTATAAATACAAAATTCGAGCCTAAATCATTTAAAACAAAAAAACAAAAAAACTTTTCTGGATCTTTATAAGCATTCTTAAAAACGTTCACCTTATCCATATCAATTAGCTTTTTTACCGCAAATTCTTCTAGCGTAGATGCATTAATTGACCAAGGAGTCGTATCGCTTTTTTTGATAATAGGTACTCCGATGTCTATGATTTCTTTATGAACCACAAAAATCGGATATTTAGAAACTTCTTGATCCCTAATCACTTTTCCAGCTTCATTTATCTTTGAAAAATAAGGACTCAATTCTGATTTTAATTGTTGTAATTTTGCTTCGGTACTCATCTCCCTTTTTTTTATTATTTCAATATTAATAAACCAACATTCTCAATATGATGTGTATGTGGAAACATATCCACAGGCTGTATCTTCACCAAATCATATTTTTCTGCAAGCAATTGCACATCTCTTGCTTGTGTTGCTGGATTACAACTTACATAAACGATTTTTGGAGCCTCAAGTTCTAATAATAAATCAATCACTTTTTGATGCATACCCATTCTAGGCGGATCCGTAATCAACACGTCTGGTTTTCCATGTTGGATAGCAAATTCTTTTGACAAAATATCTTTTACATCGCCAGCATAAAAAATAGCATTTTCAATATTATTGATTTTCATATTCACTTTTGCATCTTCAATAGCAGGAGCTACTTCCTCAATTCCTACGATTTGTTTGCATTTATGTGCGATGTACAATGCTATACTGCCTATGCCCGTATATAAATCATACACATTTTGTGTGCCATCTAAATCAGCCATTTCCTCTACGATATTAAATAACGCCTCTGCTTGTTTAGGGTTGGTTTGAAAAAATGATTTGGGTCCAATTCTAAATTTCACATCTCTTAGCATTTCTTCAATAAAGGGATCTCCGGCATAATGATGATGATCTAAATCCAAAGAGAAGTCATTCATTTTTGGATTGATGTAATAAAACAAAGAAGTAATTTCTGGAAGAGCAGCTTGAATCGCATCTAAAAACGCCACCCGTGTTGATTTATCTTCTGAATAAAACCCTACAATCAACATGGTTTGATTTAGCCTTGATGTTCTGACCGTTATTTGTCGTAAATATCCATCATTTTTCGCAATATCAAAAAATGCCAATCCTTGCTGAATAGCAATTTGCTTAACTGCCAATCTTATTTTATTGGATGGATCGGGTTGCAAATGGCATTTTTTCACATCAATGACTTTTGAAAATGCACCTTGTGGATGAAAACCCAATACATTTTCTTCATTGGTAATATCCGTATTAATTTCTTCGGCAGTAAGCCACTTTTTATTTGAAAATGAAAATTCCAACTTATTTCTATAAAATGTAGTCGGATTAGACCCTTTGATTGGAATCTCCTCATGATCTGCCACTTTGCCAATTCTTTTCAAGGCATTAAAAACGATGCCTTGCTTGAATTCTAGTTGGCGTTCATAATCTAAATGCTGCCACTTGCACCCCCCACACACTTGAAAATGCTCACAAAATGGCTCAATTCTCAAATCTGAATATTTATGATAAACAATAGGAAAACCTTGCATGTAGGCTTTCTTCTTTTTTTTAATGAGTACATCAACAATATCTCCAGGTATCACTTTCTCTACAAAAACAACTACACCTTCCTCCGTACGACCAACGCCTTTCCCCTTGTCTGCGACACCAATAATTTCAAGATTCTTAACAACTTTCTTCTTTCTATTTCTACCCATTTTTAGATTTTTGGCAAAATTAGGATTATTTTAGGAGAAATACTGTAATTCTATTCAACAGTTATTTATGGGCTATGACATCAATATAAAATGGGAATATGTATAATGACTCTAAAATGGTGAAACACATATATTTGTTCATTATTCATCTTTATATCTAAAAAATGACTGCATAAAAAATATGCCCTACTACTTTATTTTTAATTTTAGCCTTTACTTTTGTTAAACAACCGTTGATCAGATAAAAATGATACTTCATTAAATGATACTTTTATTTTCACCATCCTATTTTTAAATCTGTTATTACAAATACCAATCAACCAAATGATTTTGAAATTCGGAATTTCTTCATTTTTCTTGGATTAATCTTTTTTTTCAAAAGCAAAAAAAAGAGCAGATTCTACTCAAAGAACCTACTCTTGTAACACACTTTTTCGTCTATTGTTTGGATAACTTATCTACCAATTGCTCTAGTCTTTCTAATCTTTTTTCCAACTTTTCATTTTTCTGCTTTTGAATTTCAATCTCCTTCGCTTGACTATCAATCATCTTTTGTTGTTCTTGAATAGCCTTAATTGCAATAATGCCAAATCCAGAATAATTGATTCCAAGCAACCCATCTTTTGTTCCATCAGCACTCGCTACCAATTCTGGAAACAACTTTTGTACGTCTTGTGCTATAAATCCAAGTGTTTCTCTGTCATTTGGTGCATTGGTTTTATACTTGTATTTTGTAGGTTGTAATTTCAAAACCTTAGACATCACACGCTCCTCATAATTGTGGATGTTGTTTTTTAATCTTCGATCTGATGTTTGATGATAAGCTCCATTTGAATTAGAAATCCATGCTCTTAGAATATTGGTTCCGTTCCCAAATAAAAAAGTAAAATTACTCGCTGTATTTACACACATTTCCCACCGAACATTACCAGTTTTCTTAAATATAGCAAACCCAACATCAGAATTTGTATTATCTTTCTGTCTAATTGAAAGTATATGATTGGTTAAAGGATAATTATTAATCCCTATATTTCCTTTTGCCATTAAATACATATTAGCTACATTATTTGTTTTAAAAGCTATTGCTTGATTTGATGTTGTTCCTAATTCCACTCCATAAAAAAGTGGTGACTTATACGTCTTTATTTCAAAATTTGTAGGTCCATTATCCATTTTAAACTTCATAGTACTTTCACTGCTTTTTAGTTGTAAAAGACTATTAGGAGTAATAGTTCCAATTCCTACATTCCCATTAGTTGGAGAAATTGACATTCTAGTGTGTCCTCCAGTTTTAAAATCTAAATATTTTGTAGATGACAAAAATCCACTACCAGCTGAATCATAACTTAATATTACATTATCTGATCCACGTTTAAGTATAAGACCTCCTTCTCCAGAAAATACTCGCAGATCTAATTTATAATTTGGATCTGGACTACTTGTACCAATTCCTACATTGTTACCTGTATAATGGATTGCATTACCATCGCCACTCCAAGGTGTAGTACTACTAAGTATAGCCACACTTCCACCTCCATTTGATAAGGAAATTGTATTTCCAGACTTAGACAGTGTTTGCAACTCATTGCTAGGACTATTATCTGATGCAGATATTTGACCACTAGAAATAGATATTCCTGATCCTGCGGTATAACTTCCTGCAGGTCCTGTGGGGCCTGTTGGTCCTGTGGGTCCTGTTAGACCTGGTGGGCCTACTGGGCCTGGTGTACCTGGTGAGCCTGCTGGACCCTGCAGACCTTGTGGTCCTTGTGGTCCTTGTTCTCCTTGTGGGCCTTGTGGTCCTGTATCTCCTGCTACTCCTTGGTTTCCTTGCGGACCTTGTTCACCCTGTGGACCTCGTATCTGTCCTACATCATCCCATGAGCCACCATTCCATACATGTCCATGACCATCATTTTGTGTAATAAACATATCCCCTACTGAGCCACTATAACTAGCACTCAATGCACCCGCGTTGGCAACAGAGCCTATGATTTGAACTCCTGCTCCTGCGGGTCCTTGATTGCCCTGTGGTCCTTGTGGTCCTGTATCTCCTGGATCGCCCTTGTCGCCTTTATCACCTTTATCTCCCTTTACACCTTGAGGGCCTTGAGGACCTGTATCTCCCCTTGGACCTACTGGTCCTGCTACACCTTGTGATCCTTGAGGACCTCTATCTCCTGCAACACCCTGCGGCCCTTGAACACCTTGTAATCCTTGCTCTCCTTGTGGACCACGAATCTGCCCCACATCATCCCATGAACCACCATTCCACACATGTCCATGTCCATTATCTTGGGTAATATACATATCTCCAACGGATCCAGTATATGAACTATTTAATTCCGAAGCATTGGCAACTGAACCCACAATCTGAACGCCTGCTCCAGCTGGGCCTTGAATTCCTTGAGGACCAACATCTCCTTGAGGTCCTTGGGGTCCCTGTGGACCTGTTTCTCCAATAGGTCCTTGTACTCCAGCAGATCCTGGGGAACCAGGATTACCTTGAGGTCCTTGAAGTCCTTGGGAGCCTTGTGGACCTTGTGGACCACGAATCTGCCCCACATCATCCCACGAACCACCATTCCACACATGTCCGTGCCCATCATTTTGTGTGATATACATATCTCCGATGGCTCCTGTATATGAACTAATAAGATTTCCTGCATTGGGTACTGAACCCACTATTTTAACTCCTGCTCCTGCTGGACCTTGAGGCCCTTGAGGACCTGCTGGACCTTGCGGACCTTGAACTCCAGTAATCATAATGGAATTTCCATTGCTGATGGACAACATATTTGTACTTGGGTCATATGAAAGCGTTTGTTCATCACTTCCACCTCCTCCGCCACCACTTCCTGATTTGGCAGCATACAATGCATATGGAACTGACAACAACTGACTAACACCCATGCCTACATAGTCTGAGCCACCTGTTACATCCATATCCACTTTTACAAAATAGGAGTGATTTCCCCAATCTAGGTTGGAAAAATTTCCATTTAACACACTCCCTGTTCCTATTTTCAATGTAAAAACACCTAAATCGGTAGTAGTTACAAAATGCCGTTCTGAATAATCTATTGTACCTGATACTCCATCTCTAATCAAACTTATCCTAACACCAATATTTGTATTTGCATAGGGTTCATTTGATGAATTTCTTGCAACAGCTTGATAATTAAATCCTGTCGGAGCTTGGGCTGATAGATTACAAACCCAAAATGTGATGACGAGTAATATTAGTATTTTTTTCATAATTCTTGGTTTTTAATGTGATAGTTTAGTTTTTTGATATTTTAAATGTCTTAATTATTTCTTTTTCATTTGATACTGTCAAATAATAAATGCCTTGTGCCAACTGAGAAATGTCGTAATCTGTCGAGTGGAGATTTGATTTTGATTTGAAAATTTCATTTCCATATAAATCAAATAAGCTTACATCAAACTTTAAATTACTTTCTGTACTTAATTGAATCCTTCCTGATGTAGGATTGGGAAGTAGGGTGAGCTGGTAATCCAGTGCTTTTGTAAAATCTACATCAACTATAATTTGATACAATTGATGAAATCCTTGTGATAAAATATTGCCATTTTCAAAATTATCAACAAGTGGCTCTCCTAATGTGTAGTGGAGCGTTTTCCCGTATTTTCCCAACTGAAATTCCCCAGCACTACTTATGACATACTGCGAAATCGATTGAGAAAATCCAAAAAATGGTAATAGAATAAGTAATAATACTATTCTAAGTGTTAGTCTCTTCATTTTTCTATGGTTTAAATTGATTTAATAATAAATGTTCTTGTTTTTTTTTCCGTACTAAAACAAACATTGATTTATGACGAATAACTGTGTCATAAAATTGAGGAAACTTATTTAATATCAATTGTACAGAGGTAACATTTTCTACTAATTAGGTAACATTTTCAAAAAATAATAGCCCAAAATGAATTGTTTTGATGGTTTTATGAAAAATTTACCATTTTCTACGCTATCAAAATAAAAAAACTCATCTCTAAAAATTGAGATGAGTTTTCGAAAATTTTAATTAAAATTCTTGGAATATTTTACTTTCTTGAAATCAATTCCTAGCGTTTAATAATCGCTCAATCTTATCCAATCTTTCTTCAAGTTTTTGAATCTTTTGAGCTTGTTTTTCTATAATTTCTTGTTGCTCTTGGATAGCTTTTATGGCAATGAGACCTTGTTCTCCTTGGGGGCCTCTTATTTATCCTACGTCATCCCATCCAGTGCCATTCCATACATGCCCATGACCATTATTTTGAGTAATGAACATATCTCCGACAGATCCTGTATAATTGGTATTTAATTGTGCCGGACTTGATACAGATCCAATAATTTGAACACCTGCTCCTGCGGGATCTTGTTCTCCTTGATCGCCTTTAGGACCCCTCAATATGCAGAATTTAACGAGATAAATTTATCTAGTCTGAGATAGGTCGTTTGATTTCAGAAGGCAGCAAACCAAATGATTTGAAAAATATTTTTGTAAAATAGCCTGGATCTTTAAAACCTACATTATAAGCGATTTCGGAAATATTTAAATCCGTAGTTTGTAATAATTCTAAAGATTGGTGTAGTCTATACTTTTTTATATACTCCGAAGGTGTCTGATCTAGTAACGATTTTATTTTTCGATGCAAATGTATTCGACTTAAACCCAAATGAAAAGCTAATTCTTTCACACTAAAAGTCTCATCTTTAATGTGTTTCATTAAAACGCTATTTATCCTTTCAATAAACAAATTTTGTTGTTGAGTCATATTAATAGTCGAAAGAGAATCTAATAAATCGCTATGTTGTAGTTCTAATCCTACTTTAGCAGCCTTTGTTTCTTTTAACTGTTCTTCTAGTCTTTGCTTTTCTTTCAATTGCGTAATTTCCTTTAGTTGTGCACTTACAATTGCTTCTTGTTTTTGTTGCAGTTTACAGCCTAATCCTAATGAAAAAAACAAAATCTCTAGTAAAACACCTATCTGCAAAAACAATCTTGCCCAACTCCATAATTCAATACTCTCGCCATCAATAGATTGATTCAAAAAAACAAATGTTCCCCCTCCTATAATCAACAAAGTAGAACCTGCACAAGCATAAATAACCAACACAGATCTTATTCTTATATAAACATCTGCAAAAAACAAAAAGCCAAAAAACACCTCAATAAAAAACAAAATATTTTGTAGATATTCTAAAACAATATTATTGCCCCAACTAAAATAAACAATATAATATAATAGCATTCCAACAAGCAGTATTGAAAAGATAATCTTTGCGTTCCTATATCCTCTTGGGTAAACTGTTGGTAAATCTAAAAAATATCTATGAAATTGAATATAAAATAAGGCTGGCAAAACAGAAAATAGTACTCTTCCAACAGCTAAATAATCATGATGGTAACTAAAGAAGATATTTACATATGGACTATATTCCATCAACATCAATAATGTAATTAATATAGTACCTAAATATCCCGAATAGTACAAGAAACTCATCTCTCGTATTTGCCAAAATCTTCCCAAAGAAAAAAGGAAAAAAAATATTATCACAAGCAATGTACCCACAGAAAAAACTATCCGAGGAAAATACTTCCACATTTTAATAGCTATATCCTCATTTACATTCTTCAATAATGAAAAATTCGGTAGGTCTTGTAAACTAGAATGATTATATAATTGCAATCTGAAAATCTGTGACTCTTCTTTATCAACATGTATAGGAAGATAAGCATAATCCCAACCGTACGACCTATCATTTGATGAAACCATAAAGCCATTCGCACCAATTAACTTTCCATTTTTCCATATTTTTGATTTCAAAGTGTTACCTGTAAATAAATAACCATCAAAATTATTTTCACAACACATTTCTAAAGTATATTCGATGATATGATCGGATATTTCTTTTTGTTTAATCAATTTAATTTGACCAAACATTACGCTTGACGTAAAAAAATAACAACAAAAAGTCAAATAAAAACTATATTTAGACTTTGGAATAATCATTTTTTTCGTTTGGTTAAAAATTAAAATTATATTTTTTTTCAAAAACCCTTTACAATAATTAAAATTTGTTGTAAATTTGCACCGCTTTAATATTTTTAGAGTTGAATTGACCTATGGTGTAATGGTAACACGTCGGATTTTGATTCCGTTATTCTAGGTTCGAGTCCTAGTAGGTCAACAAAAGAGTGTTTTGATTCTCATCAAAATGCTCCTTTTTTTTACTCAATTCATCTTTACTTCAAAACTTACCACTTCCATATCTGCGGCTAATGCTTCTGTCTGATTTGATCGAAAAATAGACTCTCCTACTAACGCAGGAATTGCTATCGCAGGATTTAATGCTATAAGATTCACAGAAACTCCACTCTTAATGTTGCCACCATTCCACTCTGAAACCAATCCAGAATGATCCCACTCCAACCCATAAAAAGGAAATGGCTTTTGATTTATTTGTTCTAGTGTTTCAATAGATGTTCCAACTGTAACTCCGTTTTCCGTTTTCCAGTTTGTATTTTCATGTTGAACTCGCACACATTCAATCTTTTCATAAGGTGCCGTTGGATACCAATCGATGATTAATTCATCTTTAGTCCCTCCAAACAAAATAGATGAATATTGTACATTTTCTTCGTCTAATGGCAATTCTAATCGTGTTAAATGTTCTGAACCGACCACATTTAAAATATCCTTTTCTGAATATTGATTTTTAAATGGACCAAATTTTAAATATGGAATACAGTCCCACTCATGTATTACTTCTGATGGCTTTGATTTCGTAGGCTTTTCTTGATTTAAAATGTCATCTAATACATCTTGTAATCCACCGTTTTTTTTACCTTTCGGCTTATAGTAAGCTAATATTGCAGCCAATACCAAT
>CAZOHX010000012.1:0-15096 GCA_964579315.1 uncultured Saprospiraceae bacterium | reverse complement strand
TGGAATCTTATGATGATCTTCACAATTATGTAGAAGCTCAGATTCGTGGTTTAGAATTAGCCAATTCCTATTTGAAAATAAAGCATTAGAGATTTACATTATGACAGAAAATAAAAAAATAATTTCAGGATTTTCGAAATTAGGGAAAAGAGGCAAATTAAAATGGATTGTCGAAAATTTCTTTAAAGACCCCGAAATAGTTGCAAAAGAATTGATTAGCTATTGGCATGGAAATTCTGAACAACAAGATGTATTAGATGGGTTTAGTGAAAATACGATTAGTAATTTTCCAATGCCGTTTGGTGTGGCACCTAATTTTATCATCAATGGAAAAACCTATTGTATCCCGATGGTGATAGAAGAGAGCTCCGTAGTCGCCGCAGCATCCGCTGCTGCAAAGTTTTGGATGAATAAAGGAGGCTTTAAGGCAGAAATTTTAGGTAAAACCAAAATTGGACAAATCCATTTTGAATGGAAAGGTGATTTTCATAAACTAAATCGTGTCTTTCATAAAAATAAACCCCATCTGCTAGAAAACGTTCAGCATATTATTTCCAATATGGAAAAACGTGGGGGTGGAATAAAAGATATGGAGTTGATTGACTTGACGGAAAAAGAACCTAATTATTATCAACTTAAAGTGAAATTTGAGACCTGTGACTCTATGGGAGCCAATTTTATCAATTCTGTTTTAGAAACTTTTGCTTCTCTTTTTCCTTCCTTATTTGAAAAAGAAAAAGAATTTTCTCAAGAAGAAAAAAAGGTCAATGTAATCATGGCAATTCTTTCCAATTATACACCTAATAATATAGTCCGTGCTTCTGTAGAATGTCCTATTGAGCATTTAGGTACATTCGACAATAATATGAATGCTCAAACTTTTGCTTACAAATTTCATAAAGCCGTTAGAATTGCAACGATTGATTCATCCAGAGCAACCACCCATAATAAAGGTATTTTTAATGGTGTAGATGCCGTGGTTATTGCAACGGGCAATGATTTTAGAGCGGTAGAAGCTTGTGGACATACCTACGCTAGTAGAGATGGACAATATCGAAGTTTAAGTTCTTGTTCCATTGAAAATGGAATTTTTAAATTTTGGCTCGACCTTCCTTTTGCTGTGGGTACCGTGGGCGGACTTACCAAATTACACCCGATTGCAAAACGTTCCATTGAATTATTAGAACATCCTTCAGCTGAAGAATTAATGATGATTATTGGCGTTGCAGGTCTAGCTCAAAATTTTGCTGCTTTACGATCTTTAGTTACTAGCGGTATTCAGAAAGGGCATATGAAAATGCATCTTCACAATATGTTGATTACTTTGAAAGCCAATAATAAAGAAATCCAGAAAGCAACCCAATATTTTACAGAAAGAGCTGTAAGCTTTAATGCAGTTCGAGCTTTTTTAGACAAAGAAAGGGGCGTTGCTTCAAAAATCCCTTTATCTGATCGATAAAAATGTCTATGGAAAGCTATTATGCGAGTGGAAAATTGTTGATAACAGGGGAGTATTTTGTCTTAGACGGTGCCTTGGCATTGGCAATCCCTTGTAAATTCGGACAACGATTAGAAATTGAAGTGACTAGCAGTAATTCACTGACTTGGGAAAGTCTAGATATGGATGGAAAAATTTGGTTTAATGCCGTATTTTCTCACGATTTTGAAATATTACAGTCTTCCGATGAAGCAATGGGCATAAGATTGCAATCAATTTTAAAAGAATGTCGTCTGCAAAACCCACTTTTTATTTCAACGGGTGCAAAAATACAAACTTCTTTGGATTTCCCTCGGGCATGGGGACTCGGCACAAGCTCAACACTTGTATCTCTTTTAGCACAACTAGCAGCAATAGATCCATTTGATTTGTACTTTAAAACCTTTGGGGGATCAGGATATGACATTGCTTGTGCTTCTGCATCAAATCCAATTCTTTATAAAATTGAAAACGGTAAGCCCCAGATTAAAAAAATTGATTTTAATCCCCCTTTTCATCAACAGCTTTATTTTGTTTATCTAGGGAAAAAACAAAATTCTAGAGAAGGGATTAAGTTGTATCAACAGAAAAAAAAGAAAAATCAACATCTAATAAAAGAAATTTCTGCCCTTACCGAGCAGTTATTAATGTCACAAAATTTAAGTTCATTTTTAGATATTCTGGCACATCATGAGCAATTAATAAGTGAATTTATCGACCTTAATCCTGTAAAATTATTAATTTTTAACGATTTTGATGGGGGAATTAAATCTTTGGGAGCTTGGGGTGGTGATTTTGTATTAGCGATATCTTCTATGTCGGAAGAAAAAACTTTCCATTATTTTCATTCCAAGGGCTTTAAAACAGTAATTCCCTATCGAGAAATGATATTTTCAGCTTGATATTGAAATATTTTATCATGTTTTGCAAAAAAATGTCACAAAAGTCACATTTTGTTAAAAAATAATATGTCTTTCTATCTTACTTTTAGGTTTTGATAATAATGAGATTGATAATCAGCTCATTTTCGTTTATTTTATTGTAGCAATGAATCCATTTAAGCACATTTTTCATTTTTCGTTTTTTGCATTACTGTTTCTTCCTGTGATGTTGCAAACTAGTATGGGAGAAAGTGATGGCGAAATTCCTAAAAAATTGGAACGTAAATTCAAAAGAGATGCTGCCCGTTTAGCATTGAGAATGCAAGCTTCGGTAGATGAACTCCATACTTTAGATGTTTCAATTTCGGAAAATACCATTGATTCTATTTATCAATTATTGAAAGACATCTATATAAAAAATGAAACGGCAAAAACAATTGCTAAATGCAAGATACATACATTTCCCAATCCATCCATAGATCACTTCAAATTAATATTTAAAAATGATGTAGATTGGGCTGCTTCCCTTCAAGAAGACATGTCAGACGTATCCAATGAAAGAATGAGTAGCTTATTAGATGACTATGATCTTTTTATTGACCGTCATGAAAAATGGACAAGTGAAGAAGATGTAATCATCATCCGTTCACTTCGCCCAATGAATATGGCAGCTTTAGCTGATAAATTTATGGAAATTGAAGGCGTAGAATCCATTGATTTAGGTATCCCCGAAATTAAAGGAAATGATATTACCATTGAAAGAAAAGGCAACTCATGGATTTTGTCCTACATTTTATCCGTTGGAGATGTATTTGGTCAACAGACCACCAATCATGTATGGACATTTAAGGTGAATGATAATGGCAATGGAGTAAATCTATTAAGAGAAGAAGGTCCACCTATTCCTGAATGGTTAAAATGTGATTTATCACTAAACAAAGGTCGTTTTTTCTAAAATAGTTCAAAACAACTTATCATCTATCGTATTTTCTATGAAATGCTTGTTTCTGTGTGAAAATAAATCTATTTTTGTGTTTTCTTTTACATTGGGTTTAAAGCACTACATACATGAGTGATTCAATTAAGCACGAATGCGGTATCGGAATGATTCGCCTTCGTAAGCCGCTCCAGTTTTATTATGAAAAATATGGAACAGCGTTGTATGGTATTAATAAACTAAATTTGTTAATGCAAAAGCAACGAAATAGAGGGCAAGATGGGGCTGGGATTGCAACAATTAAACTCAATCCTAAACAAGGAACCCGATATATCAGTCGCAAACGTAGTGTATCATCCAATTATCTTGAAGATTTATTTTCAAATGTTTATCAACGATTTAAGGCTTTATCCCCCGAGCAATTAAAAGATGCCGAATGGTTGCAAAAGCATATTCCATATACAGGAGAATTGCTTTTGGGGCATCTCCGATATGGTACACATGGTGACAATTCAATAGAAACTTGCCACCCTTTTTTAAGACAAAATAATTGGATTAGCCGAAATTTTGTGCTCGCTGGCAACTTCAATCTCACCAATGTAGATGAACTCTTCGAAGAATTGGTCGAATTAGGACAATATCCAAAACAAAAATCAGATACGGTTACGGTACTTGAAAAAATTGGACACTTTTTAGATGATGAAGTACAGCGGTTATTTAATTGGTATAAACCAGATGGCTACAATATTGATGAACTCAATGAATTGATTTTTAAAAATCTGGATATTCAGCGATTGCTCAAAAGAGCAAGTAAAAAGTTTGATGGTGGATATGTGATGGCAGGGATGATTGGACATGGCGATGCATTTATCATGAGAGATCCTTCTGGCATTAGACCCGCATATTATTACTATGATGATGAAGTAATCGTATCCGCTTCTGAAAGACCCGCTATCCAAACGGCCTTTGATATTCCGTTTAAAAAAATTAAAGAACTCGAAAGGGGACACGCTTTAATCATGAAAAGAGATGGCAGGGTCATGGTCGAGCCATTTACTGATCAACTAGAAAGATCGGCTTGTTCTTTTGAAAGAATCTACTTTTCAAGGGGAACGGATAAGGAGATTTATTTAGAAAGAAAAAAGTTAGGTGCTTTATTGGCTCAAACTGTATTAAAAAAATTAAATTACAATATCAAAGATACCGTTTTCTCATTTGTACCCAATACTGCAGAAACTTCCTTTTTGGGATTGGTCAAAGAAGTTCAAAATCAAGTAGATGTTCTCAAAAAAGAGCAAATTTTAGCCTTGAAAGGGAAATTAACTGCTAAAAAAATTGAAAAAATCCTTTCCCAATGTGTAAGGGTTGAAAAAATCATCGTAAAAGATGCAAAATTAAGGACATTTATCGTTGATGATAGTTCAAGAGACGATTTGGTGGCTCATGCATATGATGTGACCTACGGCATTGTGAAAAATGATATAGACACGCTAGTTTTGATTGATGATTCTATCGTCAGAGGAACTACTTTGAAAAAAAGTATCATTACAGCTGCAGCAAAATTACATCCTAAAAAAATTATTGTAGTTTCTTCTGCCCCCCAAATTCGTTTTCCCGATTGTTATGGTATTGATATGTCAAAGATGTCTGACTTTGTGGCTTTTCGAGCATTAGTCGAATTAATCAAGGAAACTAAGCAAGAACATATCCTAACAGATGCTTACAAAAAATGTAAACTTCAAGCCCATTTACCTAAAGAAGATGTGGTCAATGAAGTAGCCAAAATATATGATGCATTTAGTTATGAAGAAGTTTCTAAAAAAATTGCAGAAATTATTACGCCCGAAAATATTGATATTCCCGTAGATGTAATTTATCAAAAAATTGAAGATTTACAGGTCGCTTGCCCTAATAACAATGGAGATTGGTATTTTTCTGGAAACTATCCTACACCAGGTGGAAATAAAGTGGTCAATAAAGCATTTATGAATTATATGGAACAGAAGGATGAGCGTGCGTATTAATATAAAAATCTCTTTTTTAACCATTATTTTGTTCGTTTCTTTTGGTTGCAATTCAACTCATTCAGATAAAAAGTCAAATTCAATCACAAGAATATGGAATTTCGATAAAATAGATGCTCTTTTTCATAAAAATAACGATACAACTTATGTGATTAATTTTTGGGCAACTACTTGTCCCCCTTGTATCAAAGAATTGCCCTATTTTGAAAAATTAAATAAGCTTTCGGAAAGCCAAGCCTTAAGAGTAATACTTATCAATCGAGATTTAGAAAAGCATTTTGACAAACGGGTCATTCCTTTTATCCAAAAACATCACATCAAATCAAAAATCATAGCTCTTCACGATGAAAATATGTCCAAATGGCTAGACGCTGTATATTCTAAATGGTGGGGAGCCCTACCTTTTACCATCATTTACAAAGGAAAAAATAAACAATTCTATTTAGATCCTTTTGAAAATTATAGTGATTTGGAAAGAGAAGTACTCTCGGTAGAGAAAAAATGATTGTTTGAATACGATTATAATCACTAAATTTAAAATAAACTTGCATCTAAATATTATTCTTCTTATCTTTATATTTCAAATCATTTATTTCGTGTAAAACTAATAATTTATAAGTTAAATTTTACTATCTCTTTTATTTCAAAATGAATTACTAAACCAAGTTTAATATTTCATTTTATTTTTTTAATAAATTCTTAACAGAATTTTAGTCCAAAAGAGCGTAATCTTGTAGTAGAGATACTTATTTAGTAAACTTATAAATTTTAGTAGAATGAACGGAGTAGCAATTCAAACAGCAAACAAGGATAAAAGAAAGGCAAGAAAAATGACACTTATTATTAATGGTGTTATTTTAGCGTTATTATTATTTCCATTTTTGACTTATAGCTTAAAAGAAGAAGTCAAATATGAAAATGCTATTGTAATGGATTTTTCAAAAGATTTTCAAAGTAGCTCTGCAAAATCATCTACAAAAAAATCAAAAGTTGTCAATAAGCAAAAAACAAAAACTGAAAAAATAACTCCCAAGAAACCTAAAGTGAAAGTGGTTGTTCCCGTACCTACTGCACCACACAAACCTGTAGTGGAAACACAAAAAGCAGATATTCCACCTGTGAAAACTGCTCCTGTGAAACATACAGAAGTTATCGAAGCACCTGAGCCAGATGTGATTCCAGAAGACCCTACGCCTGTAAAGGTTACAGAGCCTGTTTTTGATGCCGACGATGTTTTAGCAGATGTAGAAGCGGATGAAAGTGCAGATGATGCAGCCAGTGGTGGAAGTGCTACGGCTGGAGAAGGAGATTCTGGTAGTTCTACATCAGGAGATTCAAATACAGATGGAAAAGCAGATAGCGGAGATGGTGGAATGGACTTTTCAGGAAATGGAATTTTGACACGTAGAATTATTAAGCGTGGAAATGCAAAAAAACTTGCAAAAGAAGAAGGTGTAATTATTGTAAACGTTTGTGTAAATAAACAAGGAAGAATGGTTTACGCAAAATATAATAAAGAAGAATCTACCATTGATACACCTGCATTAATTGACGATGCTCAAAATACTGCATTGGAATACCGATTTGAAAAAGATTATTCTGCACCACCAAAGCAATGTGGAAAAATGACTTTTATTTTTGAAATTGAAGAATAAGAACTGAAATTCTAAAAATATATACAAAAAAGACTTCTCGATTTATATCGAGAAGTCTTTTTTTTGTCCAATTAATTGGCTCTAATAATGATATGAGTCTAAATGATTAAATCCCAACCTGAGCTCCAATTACAATACCATAACTTGTAGCATCACGATCACTCCACGTAGTTCCAGGGTCAGGGAAGTTACCACCACTTATCCAGTTTAATGGAGAATATCCTTGAGTATTAAACAATTCTAAAAATAATTTTGAACCGCCTTTCACTTTTGCTTGTAAACCTAAAACAGTTTGATTTTGTCTTTCCCAAGGAGAACCATCTGGCCCTGCTACAAAATTTGAAAATTCACCAGATACCGCGAATTGGAATTGACCTTTAGGTTTGAAATTATATTTTGCCCCAATGCTCAATGATGATACTTTTGATGCTTTGAATACATCAAGCGGTGGATTTGGATTGAATGTGCCTGGCCACTCATGCATAGTACTTGCATACGCCGCTTTCACTTCAAATCCACTAAACAAAAGGGTAGTATAATATGAAACCGCAGGATTATTATCCTTTCCAGCATTGAAATGCTGCACAGGAAAATCTTGACAATAGGATGTTCCATGTACATAAGAAGCCCCTACTCTAATGCTATTTTTTGTGCCGATTTTCAAAGTATAATTTGCATCCAATACAAAATTGTTGATTCTAGAAGGAACATTGGTACTATCCACAGGATTGTTTAGAACTCTAAATTGAGCTCCACCTTGAACACCCATCACCGTAGCGTGAAAACCCGATTTTTTAAAACTCACTTGTGCACCATATCCTAGTGCTCCGAATGCATGCCAAATAGTAGAATTCGTAAAGGGATTCACACTCTCTGTTTGTCCAAAAGGGGCGTCCATTTTTCCAATGGCACCATAAATTGGAAACTTTTTTAAATCCCCGAAAACGACAAATCCTTTTCGTAATTGAATTTGGTTTCTTCCTAATGAAGTGATGGTCCCAGGACCAAAACTTTGCTCTGGACTATACAGCAACTCAGTATAGAAAGACATCCAATTATTTACATCCCCAGTTACTGAAATTTGGGCAGAGTGAATAACAAACTCACTGACTGTCTTGCCGATCTCATTAGCACTTGTCGGGTGACGCATTAAATAACCAAATTTCGAATTTCTGTTGCTGCTCTGATAATCAAAAATAGAAATAAGAGAAGTTCCAAGAATAATTCCCCTTTCAAATTCAGATTTAGATTTTTCAGTCAAAAGTACATCTACTTTTCGTAAATTATCAACAGCATTTAACATTTTGGAAGTTGTTTTAGAATCAAAACGAATAATACCTTGGTTTGAAATAATATTATTGTCTTGCTCACTAATTTGGGCAAAAGTTAATAAATGTCCAAAAATCAATAGAAATAATATTGTTGTTTTTTGCATGATTACTACATTTTTTATAGGAAAATTAAATGTCCGCTGGCGGACAATATGAATCTGAAACAAATATATGTTCTTTTTTTTAATATTGAAAGAAAACAAGTTAGTGAATTTTAACTACGCTAAAAAATACTAGTAACCCATACACTTTAAAATATATTTTTATATGATAAAATTGTGCCAAATTGTATTTGTGGAGTTAATAATTGGAAAAATATTTTCACCTATATTTTTTTAACTTAATACTTTATAAATATCATTAGATTTATGAATGAAATTTGTAATTTCCTTATCTTTGACATAAAATTGGAATAAATGAAAAAATATTTATTATTAGTTGCATTTTGTGGAATTATAAATTTATCCTTTAGTCAAGGCTTTGCTTTTGGTTTTAAAACAGGAATTACAACTGCTTTTCAAAAATGGACAAGTTATTCTCGACGAGCACCTTTATTATCACCCACAGGAAATATCTATATCGAATCGCTTTCTGAAGAAAACAAAAATGCTCTTTTCGCCCAAGCTGGATACCACATAAAAGGAAGTCAAATTTCCAATTCATTCGGTATTTCACAGCAAAATGGATTTGAACGAAAAAAGTTTAAATTTAATAATATTTCGCTAATGGTTGGGGCGAAACAAAAGAAAGACTGGGGAGAATCCAAAGCCTATTATGGAATTGGATTTCGTGGAGAATTTACACATAAAACCAATTTAAAAGAATATGAAGAATTAAATAAAAGATTTCCCATTTATCCTATCGAAGGAGCTGTTAAGAGATTCACTTACGGATTCACCTTTTCTGGGGGATTAGAAATGCCTATTACGGATTTAATTGGTGGAGTGATTGAACTATCTATCAACCCTGATTTTGGACAACAATACTTTCAACCCGAAAATCCAATACCATTTAAAGATTATCGTGGACGAGAAATCCGTATTAGAGAAAGTAAGATTATAAATATCACTATCGAATTAACCGTTGGGATGCGTTTTCTCTATAAAGTGATTTATGTGGATTAATTTATTTAACCAAACTATAAATATCCTTCAAATTTCTTCCCAAACCATCATAATCAAGACCGTAACCAATGACAAAATCATTGGGAATCTCAAAACCAACCAAGTCTATTGGAAATTTAAATTGAACCGCATCTGGCTTAAGCAATAAAGTCACAATGGTAATAGATGCAACCCCCATTTCGTTTAATGTATCTATCAAGTGATATATCGTTTTACCAGAATCAATAATATCTTCTGCTATAATAACGTGTCTGCCTTTCAAAGATTCATTAAGCCCTATAAGTGTATTGATCTTATTGGTGGATTTAGTTCCTAGATAAGAACTGATTTTCACAAAAGACATTTCACATTCAAAGTCACAAGCCCGAACGATATCAGACATAAACATAAAACAACCATTCAAAATCCCTAAAAAAATAGGTTTTTTATCAGAAAAATTACCATTCAAATGATTTCCCATTTCTTGAACTCTCGCAAGGATTTTTTCACCATCAATATATTTTTCAAAATATAAATCGTGGACTTTCACTTTTTGTACATCAATGTAATTCATTACTGGTATATTTTTCTTACAAAATCATTGTTTCTTACTTAGGGGGAATCAACTTACAAGCCATATTGATCTATCATATAAATTAAACTGGTAATAGCACCGAGCCCCATTTCCAATTCTCGTTGATTGACCGCTTTAAATTCATCACTTCTTGAGTGATGATAATCAAAATATCGTTGACTATCAGGTTTAAAACCAATAAGCATTCCATCTTGGGATTTTAAAGGGCCTATATCTGCTCCCGAACCGCCTTTTTCAATTTGGATGCCGTAAGGTAGAAATAATGATTCCCATTTTTTAATAACATCAAAATATTTTTTCATTGCAACAGCACTTCCGTCACAAGAAAAAGATCTTGGAGTAAAACCACCTAAATCAGATTCAATAGCCGCTAAATGAAATTCACCATTTTGATTCGATATTTTTTGGTAGGCTTTTGCTCCACGACCACCGTTCTCCTCATTCATAAACAATACACATCGTATAGTCCTTTTTGGATGATAATTCATTTTTTTGAATAACTCCAATACCCCAATAGATTGCATGACGCCTGCACCATCGTCATGAGCCCCCGTACCTACGTCCCAAGAATCCAGATGCCCACCTATTAGAATGATTTCATCAGGAAACTCATTGCCTTTAATCTCCCCAATCACATTAAATGAAGGTTCTTCGGGTAAATTTTTAGATGTATTTCTAATAAAAAGCCGAACATTCCCTTTTTGTAATTTTTGATGCAATTTTTCAGCCGCCAAAGTGCTTATCGCCAAGGCAGGAATAGGCTTTTCATCTTGATAAATAGTGACTCCTGTGTGAGCAATATCATCAAGTTTGGTTGTTAAGGAACGATTGATAGCGGCAACTGCACCATACTTAGATGCTATTTTAGGACCAAATACCCTTTGATCTACCGCCTTTCCATAAGCATGAATAGTTTTTATAATTGTAGGATCCATTGGACGATTAAAAAATACTATTTTTCCTTCAATCTTTTCTCTTCCGAGTTTTTCCACTTCATCCAAAGATGAAACTTCTATCACATCTGCTTTCAGCCCCTTTTTCCCCGTCCCAACTGAATTTCCTAGAGCGAGACAAGTCAATGGAATTTTTGTAGATCCTAAGATATACATTTGCTCTGTTTCACCCCTTTCCCAATGAGGTACCATGCAAGGTTGTAACCAAACAGAATCTAATCCTACTTCTAAAAGCATTTTTTGAGTCAATTGAACCGCCTTGGCAGCTTCAGAGCTACCACTTAATCGAGATCCAACTTCAGATGTAAGTGTTTTTAAATTTGAATAAACAGAACTTTGAGTAAGACTATTATCAAAAATAGATTTTATATATGCTTGGTCATTAGTATCTTGAGAAAAACCATCGTGGAAAGCAAATAAGGCAACAAATATGAATAGGAATTTCATCTTTTTAGGTTTAGCGAAAACAAATTTAACTTATTGTCATAGAATTATGTAAAGAATTCTAACAAACTTGTTGAAATTTGAAAAAAAATCATTAATGTTGTGTCTTTTAATAACTTTCTGCGTCACAATGGTATCAAATTTTGAAGTAAGGAATAACGATTAGAGAATTTGAGTAAAAAATTAGAAAATAAAACTTCTGACGAAGAACTCGTCAAGTTGTATCTGGAAACGCAAGCGGACGTTTACTTCAATGCGATGTATTCCAGATTTTCTAATAAAATTTATAGCAAATGTCTTTTTTTATTAAAAGATTCAGAACGTGCCGCTGATGCCACCCAAGATGTTTTCATGAAAATCATTTTAAATCTAGGGAAGTTTTCAGGTAAATCAAAATTTGGAACTTGGGTCTATTCAATTACCTATAATTATTGTATTGATTTGATTCGTAAGCAAAAAAAACAACGAAATCTTTTTGATGATGAAATTGACAATATCACAGAACCTATTGAAGATATTTCAGACTCCGAACTACTAGAAATAAAAGTAAGTAGATTAAAAGTAATTTTAGAAAAAATACCCGAAGGAGATAAAATCGTCCTTTTAATGAAATACCAAAGTGATATGTCTATCAAAGAAATAGCTGAATCACTAAACAAATCGGAAAGTGCCATTAAGATGAAATTAAAAAGAGCAAAACATAAAGCCTTTTTAATGCATCAAAAACTTTTTGTTAATTAACACTCAAGATATGAATAATTTTAAAAAATTACAAGAAGAAGAACTTCGTGGAAGCCCATTACCTCCACGGGTAGCAAGAGATGTCAATCAAAATCTTGGGGTACTTAGGTTTATCAGCAATATCATTGAATTGTATATGCCTAAAGTAGTTGAATTATTCGTTAGTCTTTCTGGCGGAAACATGAATAATAGCACTACTCCCCCAAATTTAGATGATGGAGAAAATGGCTATATCGTTAAAAAACACCCTGAGCCTCCCTTGGATTAGTATTTTTGATTACTTTTGCAAAATAACAAAAACCCACTTATAAGATGAAAGGACTAGGACTAGATATGGTAATGAAAATGAAAGATGGTGTTGTGGAATTATTCCCCAATATCATTTCTGCAATTGTGGTCTTTTTCGTAGGATTATTTATTGCCAAAATTGTTGCTAAAATTGTTGCTACTGTTTTACAAAAAGTTGGCATTGATAAACTCAAAGATAAATTGAATGAGATTGATTTGATAGGAAAGTCGAACTTTGATGTTGTTCCTAGTGTCTTTATTTCTAAATTTCTGTACTATTTCATTGTTCTCATCTTCATGCTTATCGTAACCGATATTTTGAAAATTGATGCACTTACGGATTTGGTCTCGTCTCTTGTCAACTTATTGCCAAATGTATTGGTAGCTATTATCGTATTAATTATTGGTCTTTTAGTAGGCGAAGCTGTTAAGAAAATCGTTTTAGTCACCTGTAAATCCATGGGTATCCCAGGAGCCAACATCATTGGATCCTTTATTTTCTTCTTTGTATTGATAAATGCCTTGATGATTGCTTTGAAAAAAGTAACTATTCCTACGGGTTTCCTTACAGACAACTTGACCGTCATTATTGGGGGTATTGTTGCGGCTTTCTCTATTGGCTATGGTCTAGCTTCAAAAAATATGATGTCAAATTTCTTAGCTTCTTTTTATAGCAAAGGAAAATTTCAAGTTGGTGATATCATCACTATTGGAGATACTAGGGGCGAAATCATTGAAATGGATAATATCTCTCTTATTTTATTATCGGAAGGTACTCAAGTAATATTCCCACTAAATAAACTTACAACAGAAAAAATTATAAAACATAATATTTAAACACAATTTTATTAAAATTTAAAAACGAAAATTATGATGAAGAAATCTTTATTATTGGTAGTAGCATTAATGGTCAGTTTTGGCATTTTTGCTCAAGACGAAGCTCCTGCTCCAAAAATGGGATGGGAAAAAGGTGCTGGTTTAGGTTTAGATCTTGCTCAATTATTAATCTACAATCCTAAAAATGGTGCTGGTGAAAATAAAATCGGAGTAGGTGGAGCAATCAACTATTTTGCAAATTACAAGAATGGACGATTGGCATGGGATAACTTAGCTTCTTTATCTTTAGGTGTGCAACGATTAGGTCAAGGATTATCAACAATAACAGGTACTGTTGCAGGAACAAAAGTCCCTTGGCAAAAGAGTGTCGATGAATTGAGATTCAATTCAAAGGCAGGATACGCAACATCCGAAAATTCAAAATGGTTTTATGCAGCGGATTTGTCCTTTTTGAGTCAACTATTACCTACATATGCTGGAAATTATTTGAGTGACCCACTAGGAAAAGATGGAAATTCTCCAATTTCAAAATTATTTTCTCCTGCGACCATTACTTTTGGAGTAGGTATGGATTATAAGCATAGTGATAATTTATCTTTTTACCTTTCACCTATTACTTTAAAGGCAATCATTGTATCTGATGATGTAATCGCAAACATGCAAGCAGTTGATGATAAAGGGGTAGGAACTGGAGCAAGCATTCACGGTAATCCTTGGAGAGCAATTGGTGATTTTGATAATACTTCAATTGGCGTAGGAGCATTAGCAAGAGTTGTTTATTTGAAAAAATTATGGAATGATAGAATTCTTTGGAAGTCAAATCTTTCTTTATTTACAGATTATAAAAATAATCCATTTAAAGAAATTGATGTGGATTGGAATAATGAATTTGGAGTTGAAATCTTTAAAGGATTATCTTTGACTATGTTAGCTAACTTATTTTATGATGATGATGTACCTGTTCAGATTACTGATTTTAATGCACCAAATGGTGTAGCTGGTATGGGAAAAAGAGCTAGTATTACCGAGCAAATATTACTTAAATATACAACTACATTTTAAGCTGTTGAGTCGTACCCAACATCGTCGGGTGTATTCGGTTAAGTAAAAAATGCATTTAATAAGGCATTGTTTCGAGAGAAACAATGCCTTATTTTTTCACGAAAGCATTGGGTTTTGAGATTTTTAAAAAAGAAACAGGGAATAGAAGATTATGATTTTTATAAAAAGCATTCAACATATCTTGGTGTTGACCTGTCCTGAATAATATATCTTGCTCATTTACATATCCCCTAATTCCATCAGGCAGTAATATTTCAAAATATATCTCCGTTATTTTTTTAGAATTTTTTAGAATTTTTTTACGATGTACTTTCAACACTTGAAATGAAGTTCCTCTTGCTACCGTTTTAATCAATTGACTATTAAATTTTGTCGTTGAAAATATTTTTATTGTTTTATCGCAAACCGCAGTCGGAGCTAAAAAAACAGGCTTGTACAATTCACGAAATTGTTTTTTATGCGGCTCCCAAGTGTAGGTTTTTACGATATACTGTAAGCCCCTTTCATTATTTGGATTAATAATAATATCTGGTTGATATTCAGAATGTTCTTTTTTATAAAAATCAATATATTCAATTCTAATCATATTGGAACTAATATTGATAAACTTTGCTATTGCAGGTGATTTTTCCTTAGGAAAATATGCTAAATCTATACGTTCGTTAAAAATCAATTTTAATTTTGATGTTTTAAAATCATAGATTTCTAAAAACCGATTGGGTAAATTACTCATTTTTGGCACACTTGACGTTTCGAGAATAATCTCAG
>CAZOHX010000011.1:0-15229 GCA_964579315.1 uncultured Saprospiraceae bacterium | reverse complement strand
CTTGCTCTTCTCCTGCTCCTGCTCCCGTTTTACCCAGCGTACCAAATCCATGAGCATCATCTACCAATAATCTGAAATTGTAATTTTCTTTCAAGGCAATTATTTCTTTCAATTTCCCTTGTTGTCCACGCATTCCATACACTCCTTCTGTAATCAAAAGAATGGCTCCATTGGTCTTTTCAACTATTTTTTGAGCTCTTGCCAACATTTTTTCAGCAGAAACGACATCATTGTGTTGATATGCAAATCGTTTTCCTTGATGCAAACGTACACCATCTACTATACACGCATGACAATCTTGATCATAGACTATCACATCATGTCTATCCACCAAGCAATCAATAGCAGACAACATACCTTGGTAACCGAAATTCACTAAAACACCACTTTCTTTCTGCACAAAATCAGCTAAATCTTGTTCTAATTTTTCATGATACACCGTATCTCCAGACATCATTCTTGACCCCATTGGATATGCAGCACCCCACTCTTTTGCAGCATCTGCATCAACTTTTCGAACATCGGGGTGATTTCCCAATCCCAAGTAATTGTTCACACTCCACATTACGACCTCACGCCCTGCAAACTGCATTCTGCTCTCCAATTCACCTTCTAATTTTGGAAAAATATAATATCCTTCGGAACTATCAGCGTATTCACCCAATGGTCCCATATTTTTGTTTAGTTTCTCAAATAAATCCATTTGTAATTTTTTATTTTTATTTAGTATTCGTTTTTATTTATCCATACTCAACAACTCAACAATCCCCAACGAAGTTGGAGAGTCTCAACTTCTCCACTCAATTAAACCTTAACCACCTCTTTCTCCTCCAAAAACCCCTGCTGCTTCATCCATTCATCATTAAATATTTTCCCAACATAGCGACTACCATGATCAGAAAAAATAGTAACCACTACGTCACTTGGCTTCAATCTATCTTTAATTTGCAAAATAGCCTGCATCGCTGCTCCACTAGAATATCCCACAAAAATACCATCATCAGATGCTAATCTTCTAGCAGCAAGAGCACTATTTCTATCATTTACTTTAACAAACTCATCAATTACATCAAAATCAACATTGGCAGGAATAATCGTTTTTCCAAGACCTTCGATTTGATAAGGATGAATCTCGTTGACATCAAATTGTCTTGTTTCGTGATACTTTTTCAAAACAGAACCATCCGCATCCACAGCAATAATCTGAATATCTGGATTTTGATCTTTTAAGTATCTTGCGGTTCCTGAAAGTGTTCCTCCTGTACCTGCACAGACCACTAAATGAGTTACCATGCCCTTGGTTTGTTCCCATATTTCTGGTCCCGTAGAATGATAATGCCCTCCTGAATTATCTAAATTAAAATTTTGATTCATATAATAGGAATTAGGCGTTTCTCTTGCGATTTGTTTTGCTCGAGAATAATAAGAACGGGAATCATCTGCATCTACACCCGCAGGGCAAGTTACTACTTTAGCTCCCATCGCTAAAAGCATATTTATTTTTGCTTTTGACGCTTTACTCGAAACGGTAAGAATACATTTATACCCTCTCAATCTAGCCACCATTGCCAAACTAAAACCTGTATTTCCTGAAGTAGCTTCCACTATAGTATATCCTGGCTTTAGATGACCATCTTTTTCTGCTTGTTCAATCATGTACAAAGCAATTCTATCCTTAGCGGAATGCCCTGGATTAAATGCTTCAATTTTTGCAAATACTCTTGCGGGTACTTCTTCTGCGACTTTATTTAAACGAATTAAAGGGGTATTCCCGATTGTTTCGAGTATGTTATTATAAACCATATGTTTTTTTTCTTATTATCAAATCAGTCTTACAAACTAAAACTATTTCATCATTATAAAATATTTTCAAAATTCTGTATCCTACCTCTACCCTTTTAAACTAAGGTGCAAGTTAATCATTTTCATAAAATTCACGATTATAATCCACGCAATATTTATTTTCTCTCTCTACACTTTCAATACTGGTTTTCATCTATAATCGATACAATATCCCAATACCTACATTCAAACCAGATTTATAAAACACATTTTCATCATTTGCAATCAACATGTAGCCTATCTGAGATTGAAAATGTAATCTATTCGAGTATTTCCAATTAAATCCAGCTCCCATTTGAATCATATTCTTGATTTCAAAATCCGCTACAGGTCTTTCTCTTTTCACTAATAATGGAGAACCATCCACCTTATCGACAAAATTATACAACAGTTGAGTTTCCATTTTTCTAGTAATCCCATATCCAAGAGATAAAAAAGGTGTACATTTTTTATAACTTTCGAAATTATATTTAAATCCAGCCATGAGCTGCTTATATTTTTGTATGATATTCAACTCTAAAAATTTAAAATGAGATGGAATTTCAATATTATCTTTTTCAAAACCAACTGGTATAAAATTGGATGAATACTCAGTAAAATGACCACTCAAACTACCCCAAAATACCACTTGCTCGGTAAAAGGTACTTCTAATCTCAGACCAATTCCAGAATTCTCTTGCCTTTTGAAATCTTTTGAAAATGGAATATTAAACAGAAAGTCACCTCCAAAATAAAATCCTTTTGGGCGTGCAAAGTAGGATGCTCGTTGTATTTTAGTAGGTCCTGCATTCAGAGAAAAAAGCTGTGATGTTCTTGGTGTTGGATAAAATAATCGCTTTCGATAGGTGATTCGTTTTATATTAGCAATGGGTAATATTTCACTATTCCAAGTCCCAAAATGCTTGTTTCGAACGTGTGACATACTCGAATCGATATCATTGACCATAGCTTCTGATAATAGATTGAAATGATATTTCCAAACAAAATCGGATATAAAAGAAGGTTGATAAGAACTAAAATATGGAATGATAGATGTATTTTTTCTACTAGGAGTAGTTTTATACTTAGTGATGGTATCAAAAATAGTGTTCCATTTTTCAACAACTACCGTATCTGTTGTTTTAATACTCCTTTCTGTCAATAATTGCTTATTGAGATTCTGAATTTCGGATAAATTTCTCCTTAGCAAAAGATTACTGGATAATAAAACTATCAGACCTGCCAATGAAAGCATTTTCCAAGAAAATAATTTGGATATCAAGGACGGTTTTTTATCCAAATCCAATCGATTGGATAGATTTGACCACGCCTGCTCATCTACATCAAAATCACGTTGATGTTCAATACTCTCCCTAAATTTATGAAAGTTTTCGTCTTCCATTTATTACTTTATCTTATTTTTTAATATCCCTGCCGAGGCAACCATTTCCTGCAATCTCATTTTGGCTCTTGCCAAATTAGACTTTGATGTTCCAATACTTATATCCAACCGTTCTGCAATCTCTTTATGAGAGAAACCCTCCATTATATAGAGGTTAAAAACGATTCGATACTTAGGTGACAAATGCTGAATCAATCGCAATAAATCATCAAATTCCATATTATCAAAAACGGTAGAAGGAGCAGATATTTCTGGTATCTTTTCCATACTAACGATATTTTTGTAATATTTTCGATGATAATCGATGGCTGCATTTATCATCACTCGTCTCAGCCATAATTTAAAAGGAGTATCTGCTTTATAATTATCAATGCGTCTAAAAACATTATAAAATCCCTCATGCATCATATCTTTCGCTTCTGATACATCTTTGGAATAATGCACACAAATATTCAGAGCATATGCATAAAAATGCTTATACAACTCCTGTTGTGCGCTTCGCTTTTGTTTTTTACAAGCTTTGATTATATTTTGCAAAAAGTTATCTTTTAATAAAGAAATCTCCTTTTATACACACTACACGAAATGAAATTTAAAATGGTTGCGTAGGATATAAAAAAAATAAAATACGTTCTAGGATTAGACCTAGAAATAAGTAGCTACCTACCTACTTCTACAAATTTACACAAATCTATCACAATCAAAGGATAAATCCATCATCTTTTTCTGTAAATCATGATGAAATATATCAGTAAATTCAATCAATTGTCTAAATTTGTATGACAAAATGAATGAGAAGATGGCAATTATTACAAAACCTTTAAAATCAAGATTGTTCTTAATCTATAAAAAAAGAATTCTCCTTTTAAAACAAACGTCCATTAATGGTGGAAAATACACCGTTCCAGGGGGTACAGTAGAATCCAATGAATTTGCCAAAGCAGCACTTGTCCGTGAAACCAAAGAAGAGATTGGAGTGGACATAAATCCCGAAAAATTAGGATTGGTACATACACTTCATAAAAAGAAAGGAGATTCTTCTAGAATTGTTTTATACTTTAAAATCAAGGAGTGGAGTGGCGAATTTCAAGTAGGTGAACCCGAAAAATTTAAAAAAGTAAAATGGTTTGCTTTGGATGAGTTGCCCTCAAACATTTCTCCAACAGTAAAATTTGTTTTAGGAAAGTTTTTGGAGGGTAGAAAGTATTCGGAGATGCGAAAATAAAAAAAAAGACTTCCAACATATTTTGCTGGAAGTCTTCTTTATTAATTGATACTACTTATTTCTTACTTAGGATAAATAGTCATTTTTGCAGGTTTGGTCGTATTTCGATACCAAGCTCCTCCAACGGTAGTTCTAGAAAGACCATTTTCATTGAAAACAGTTGCCGTGACTACAAGATCCAAAGTATCAGTCCCTACATCAGGAGCAGTATATTTATAAACCAATGAATCTGTTTGTGTCGTATTACTATAGGCAGCTTCAGAATAAGGCACTACGATAGAATCCAACGGATTTCCACCTAATTCTGGATAAAACACCACTTCTTTAATCGGATCATTACTCCAAAATCTCAAATCCAAAGTAATTTCATCACCAGATTTCACAATCCCATCTGGACCAATCCAAAATTCTGCAATGACAGGGAAATACCCCAAAACATCCGTATTTTCTTCTGTAAAACGCTCTTGCTTATAACAAGAAGAAAAAACGAATAAACTTCCAAGCAATAAAAGAAAAAGCCTATTGCCTATTTTTATATTTTTAATCATAATTATATTTTTTTAAAATTCAAAAATTTACAGATCTCTCCACATTACCAAAATATTAGGTTTCATTACCTTTTGAACTTCCGTTGCATTTCGAGATAATTCTGAAGTAGGATACTCAAATCGCTCAATCGCTCCCCCTATTTCCATCAAAGGATCAGGAATCACAAAATCTGTATAGATTGAAGGATTGTACAAATGTCTTCGCATATCTACCCATGTTTCTGGCATCAAGTAAGTAGCAATATACTTCTCCTTCATAATATGGGATAAAGTTAAATTATCTGCTCCTACAGCTACACCTGGATCTGCTAAATAATCTGTTCCATCCACTCCGATTTTTGCCATATTGGCTGCAATTCCATCTAAATAGGCTTGATAAGCACGATTTTTATCTATAGATAATGCTGCTTCTGCTTCAATAAATTTACACTCTGCATAGGTTAAAAACTGTATGGGTGAATCGATATTAGACAACCATGTATTTTCTGTAGTAAATGGCGTATTGTGATTTGAGCTTGCATATGGAACATCCTCAGGTCCAACTCCTACATAATCGCCGTCCATTTGACCACCTCCAGCAATGGCATCCAATCGAGGATCCGTAGCTGTTTTAGTTGAATCTTGTAACAAATGAATGATATAACCACCAATAGCCACTGTATAGTTTCCAGTATTATTGTCCTTTGCAATGATATACCATTTGTTGTTATTGATGTCATTATAACCCAACTGAAAATCATCCGCATTATCCGATAGACCTTTATCTAGGTAATCTAAAATCGCTTGATTATCCATTCCTTTTTTGGAAAGATGCAAAGCGTATCTAGCTTTTAAAGCATTAGCCACTTTCATCCATTTACTTACATCTCCACCATAAATCATATCCCCTTCAATGTCAAAAGCTCCATTGTCCTTATCAAATGCAATAATAGCCTCATCTAAAAGTTGATTTATAGATTTATACAAATCTTCTTGAGAATCATATTTGGGTGTTAAATTTTCTACTCCTTTTAAGCCTTCTGAATAAGGAACAGCTTCCCAATTATCTGCCAACAATCCAAGATTGATAGCTTTCAAAACTTTAGCAATCCCTACATAATGGAACGCTCCATCAGCGTTGGCTCGATCAATAATATCATTACATGTTGGCATCACTCGAAGATAAACATCTATCCAAGCCCCTCCAGAATTAACTTTTTTAGGGTAACCACCATCATTTAATCCAATCTGTTGAGTTACATAAGAACTATTTCTTGCTACATTAAAATGAGCTGAAGATGTTCTTTCAATAGCATTGGGTAAAAGGTTTTCATATAAAGCATTCGTAGCTTTATGCGGATCATCATTTACATCTAAAAATTCATTACACGAAGGCAAACTTCCTATAAGAATAGCAATGAAAATGACAAATTTTATATTAAATTTCATATTCATATTATTTTATGTTAATTGTTTTGAAAAAATTAATTCTAATTCAAAACTTAATTTTGTTTAAAAGGTCAAATCAAGACTTAGCGTATAACTTCGAGTTCCTGGTGTTTTTAATCCAGTATATCCTCTAATATTACTCCCTGATCCAAAGAAATTAGTCTCTGGGTCATATCCTCTAAAAGGAGTATTCAAATAAATATTGGTACCCGTCAGTGAAATTCTAGCTTTTTCTATACCATTTATCTTTGCCAATGTACTACTTGGAAGACTATATGATAAAGTGACATTTCTCAATCTAAACCATGATGCATCTTGTACTAATATATCCGCCGATCTATTGAAACGATCAGAATTTCTATAGTAGTTTCCGCCATATATTTCTACAGGTTCTGTATTGTCTTCATACACAGGAGCGTCGTCTGTACCTGTATTTACTTTTCCTTTAAACACAACTTGAGCATATCTGAGAGATGTTTCATCTAATAGTCCATTTCTAGCTGAATTTCTAAATCCTTGATCCACTTTATCTCCGCCTTTCTTCCATTCAAACAATCCTGAAAGAGAAAAACCTTTAAAAGTAAAACGATTGGTAAATGCCATCACAAAATCTGGCAACGCATTTCCTACAACAGATAGAGTATCTTCTCGATATGGAAATCCATTTTTTATCAATAAATCTCCATCTGGAGTTCTAGCATATCGTTGTCCCCATAAATCACCTACATGCCCCCCTTTCACTAATTTAGAAACAATATTATGGTATCCAACGGAACCATTATAATATTCAATTGACTCAATTCCATCTGCAAGACTTAGTACTTCTCCTGATGATTTTGCAAAATTCATATCAAAATCCCAAGAAAAGTTCTTTCTTTGAACAGGTGTAGTATTTACCAAAATTTCAATTCCTTTATTTTGAATAGACCCTGCATTGGTAATATATCTAGACAATCCTGTAGTATTACTAATTGGAATACTGGTAATCATGTCTTCACTTGTAGATTGATACCAAGTAAAATCAACTCCCAATCTATTTCTAAAAAATCTAATATCCGTACCAAATTCAAGCCCTGTTGTAAACTCTGGTCTCAAATCCTTGTCTCCTTTCACAGAACTTGGTCCAAAACCAATATATCCATCAAAGGGGAAATTACTTCCTTTGGAATAATACTGACCAATCCTATGTGGTAAGGCATCTTTACCCACCTTTGAGTAGGATGCTCTGATTTTTGCAAAACTAACCACATCTGGCAAATCTGTCATATCTGAAACGACCCAAGACATACTTGCAGATGGATAAAAGTAAGAACGATTATTAACAGGAAGCGTTGAAGTATTATCATTTCTCCCTGTAATATCTAGATATAAATAGTCTTTAAAACTAAAACTAGCCAATCCAAATAATCCAACAATTCTTTTTCTTGACCCACGAACAGATGTAAAAATATTTTTTGCGTTATTCAAACTTTTATAGTTGGAAGAAAAATCTTCTCCACGTGTATTAATGATATTCTTTTTAGAACTTAAAAGATCATTTCCTAATACAAAATTAAAACCAATATCATCCGTTAATTGTGTATTATATTTTAACATTAATAAAGAGTTGAACTCATTGGAATTGACAGTTTCTTCAATAATAAATCCATTTTGTTTGGATGATATATCAAATCCTGATGCGACAATTCTTTCTCTAAAATCAGAATAATGATCAATACCAAATTTATAATCCAATGATAATTTAGATGATAATTTATAATTAAAACCGATATTACCATAAGTTCGATTTACATTATCTTGAAAGGTAGTAAACTCCGCCAAATATCTTGGATTATCAATAATGCCATTGGTCAAATCACGCATAGTTCCATCATCATTGATATAATCATTGATATCCGTTCCCGTTGTATAATACGCCAATGAACTCAATACCGATTTGTCTCCTTCATGGGGTCTCTTTCCTCCTGAATTCACAAAATTAATTGTTCCAGAAATTTTCAACCTATCGTTGGCTTGAATATCGCCACCAAAACGACCTGTCAATCTACCCCAGTCAGATCCAGGCACAATACCATCTTGTTTTCTTTGTGAAAATGAAGTAAAATAGGTCACTTTGTCATTTCCCCCACTCACACCTATACTATTTTCCAGACGCATTCCTGTTCTAAAAAAATCTGCTACGGGATCATGCACTTCTGTTACGCCATCTTTTACAGGTGGGCCCAAGGTGTACCAAAATTCATATTTAGGCTTTTGGAAAGTCAACAAACGACCAGATCGTCCCATTCCGTATTTAAATTGATAATCAGGGCGTTTTCCTAAATAATCTTTTCCAAATGACGCATTGTACGTAATTTGTGCTTTCCCTGATTTTCCTTTTTTAGTAGTAATCAATATCACTCCATTGGCAGCTCTAATACCATATAATGCTGTTGCTGAAGCCCCTTTTAATATACTAATATTTTCAACATCTGCTGGATTTATATCCATCAAACGATTTGAAAAACTAGATTGTCCAGCACTTGTACTTGAACTATTTTCTTTTGGTAACATGGAAGCAACATCCGTAGAATTACTTACAGGTACTCCATCTATAACCACCAAAGGACTATTGGATCTACTTGGATCTAAAGATGTAATCCCACGTATGACAATATCTGCCCCTGCACCTGGTGCACCACTCGTCTGGCTAATACTCACGCCAGGTACTTTACCTTGAATAGCCGTAATTACCTGACTTTGCCTTGCTTCCAAGATTTGGTCACTTCCAACATCGACTGCCGCATAACCTAAAGCCTTCTTATCACGTGTAATACCCAAAGCGGTAACTACCACTTCATTGAGAGCAACACCTTCAGACATCACCACATCCACAACGGTTCGTCCATCCACCGCTACATCTTGATCCGTATATCCAATATAAGAAAAGTGCAATATATCATCACTATTACAAGCGATTTCATAAGCACCGTTGAAATCGGTGATTGTCCCCGTACTTGTGTCTTTAACGGTAACATTTACCCCAATGAGAGGTTCTCCATCATCACCAGTTACCGTACCAGTGATGGATTGTGCTGAAATACTCAGCGAGAGTCCAACTAACAGTAATGCTAGTATGGGAATCCTAAATTTTGTCCACATATTCGTTTTGTTTTGATTAAAAAATATTTAATAATAGCGTTGGTTTTGTGTGTATCGAAAATAATTAACAGTTAAATGTAACGCAATTTCGATGAGTAAATATAGGAAAATTATAATTTATTAGAGATTTAGGATGCAAGTTTTTTCCTAAATCTTGTTTATACTCAAAATAAAGGGATTATAAATAGTTGGGTCACCTTTCAAAAAAATGATATGCTCGATCTCCAATATCTAGTATATCTATATTTTTCGCCTTGAAATTATAAAATACTAAACTACACAAGACTAGTGCATCACCTTTCGTTTATTCAACCACTTCCGAAATTTATTAGCATTAACATTATGACCTGAGAGTGTTTTTGCAAAAGCATGTTGCCCTGAATTATCGGGTTTGGCACAAAAAAACAAATAATTATGATCCGTTGGATTTAATACCGCATCAATACTTGATATAGAAGCCAAACTTATCGGACCTGGTGGTAATCCAGCATACTTATAGGTATTATAAGGAGATTCTACTTCAAGTTGCTTATTTAATATTCTTCTAGCACTAAAATCTCCTGTTGCGAATACTACCGTAGGGTCTGCTTGCAACATAATCCCCTTTTTTAAACGATTGAGATACACGCCTGCAATGATTGGACGCTCTGGTTTGTAATTTGATTCTCGTTCTACAATAGAAGCCAAAGTATATACTTCTATGGGAGTCAAGCCCAATTGCTTGGCTTTTGTCAATCTTTGCTTTGATTTCCAAAAATCATCATGCTCTTTTTTCATTCTCTTAAAAAATGTCTTCGGATTTGTATTCCAATACATATTATAGGTATTAGGAATAAACAATGACATCACTGTTTCCTTGGAATACCCATTTTCTTCCAAAAAGGTATCATCAGTAAATAAATCCATCAGTTCCATAGAATCTGATTCGATGCTATGACTTACTTTTCCTACAATATCTTGCACCACCCTTCCAGCATTAATGACTACTTTGACGGGAGATTGAACGCCACTTCTCAATTTTTGGATTAATTTTCGATTGGACCACCCGTTTTTGATTTTAAATCTCCCCGCTTTCACCTTGCTATCTTTGTTGAATTTCATAAGATTTGCAGCTTCTAAAAATGCAGAAGAATCTATCAAAAAACCTGATTGATATAAATTTTCTGTCAATTCTGAAAAAGTAGATCCTGTAGGTATGAATAAAAATTCATTCTTTAATTTTTGGGGTACGTTTGGTTTGAATATTTGTTGATATTTCAAATAACCAAATGCTCCTGCCCCTCCAATACATATTGCTATTATTAAAAAAATTATTTTTTTCATTGCTTATTATTTGTTCAATACTTTTTCACAAATAGAAAAATCTATCAATTTAGAAGTTATCTATATAGTGTCTGGTCGAAAACTCATCAAAATTAATACTGCTCTTTTTTACTAGGAAAATTCTGATTTTTCACATCTTCCACATATAAAGAAACGGCATCTTGGATTGTACCAAACAACTCTAAATACCTTCGTAAAAATCTAGGATGAAAATCTTTGGTAATACCCAAAAGATCATGTGTCACCAAAACCTGTCCATCAGTATCTGCACCAGCCCCAATACCAATGGTTGGAATTGACAACATTTCAGATACTTTTTTCCCTAATTTTGCAGGAATTTTCTCCAAAACGATAGCAAAACAGCCCAGTTCTTGCAATTTAAGTGCATCTGATACTAATTTATCAGCTTCCATTTCTTCCTTTGCTCGAACGGTATAAGTTCCAAATTTATAAATGGACTGAGGGGTTAATCCTAGATGCCCCATCACGGGTACTCCTGCCGATAATATTCGAGCAATGGATTCTCCAATTTCTTCTCCGCCTTCCATCTTTACTGCATGCCCACCAGATTCTTTCATGATGCGAATGGCAGATTGTAATGCCAATTTAGAATTTCCTTGATAAGATCCAAAAGGTAAATCTACTACGACCAAGGCTCTATCTACCGCTCTAATAACACTCGCAGCATGATAAATCATTTGATCCAAAGTGATTGGCAAGGTTGTTTCATGACCTGCCATAACATTTGAAGCAGAATCTCCTACTAAAAGCACATCCACATGTGCTGCATCCAAAATTCTCGCCATGGAGTAATCGTATGCCGTAAGCATGGAAATTTTCTCTCCCCGCTTTTTCATATCTTGTAGAATATGAGTCGTAATTTTTTTAACTTCTTTGTGTACTGACATATTAAGTTATATTTAAAATTTATTTTTTTTCATATTTAGCAATGAAGCCTTTAAATTTGCGTTTAGTTTTGATAAGAGAACTAATCTGTATTAAATTTGCTTCAACACAATTTCAATGAAACTGTAAAAAAACAAATTTAGTCTTTTAGTTGTCAAAAAAAAATATCTTTTCAAAGAATTTTTAATTACAAAATAGTTTACTTTTGCACAATGAAAATAAAATCACTATTCTTTTTAAGTATTATTGTCGTATTATTTGGTCAATCATGTTCTAATGATTTTGACTTAATTGATCAGTGGAAAAACATTCCAGTCGTTTATGGAATCATCAATATTAATGATCCTGTGCACTATATTCGAGTAGAAAAAGCCTATGTAGATCCCAAAATTGGAGCTGCTAAACTCGCAAGAATTCCTGATTCACTCTATTATGATAATATCCGAGTCGTTTTAGAAAAAGGCTCAACAGAATATGAATTAGAAAAAATAAATGGGGAGGATATTGGTATTCCTAAACAAGAAGGATTTTTTGCCAATCAACCCAATATTTTGTATAAAATTGATGCAGCCGATATCCCTTTAAATGGAAATGACAAAGTTATATTGAAAATTTATGATACAAATGCTGATTCGTTGCTCACTCAAGCAACTACCCATATCGTTGGTAATTATGATTTTACCGTAAACTATCCATCAGATCCCATCAATTTTAATGTAGATGGAAAAACAACAATCGCTTGGAGAGCAGAAGACCATGAAATAAGTGCAAAATTCTATGATGCTCGTTTTGTCTTTCATATTTCAGAACAAAAAGAATCTGGATCAACAGAATATATCAATAAAGATTTAGTTTGGGAATTTGAAGATAAAAAGGTAAGAAAAGTCTCCAATGGCACACCCGTATCTACCACGCAAGTCAAAGTAGAAGGTCTTGCATTCTATAATTTTTTAAAAAATCATCTCGATGCTTCAAAAAGATTGAAAAGACAATTCTTAGGAGTGGATGTCATCGTCAATGCAGGAGAAGAAGCCATCTTTAAATATATCAATATCGGATTGGCAAATACGGGTATTACAAGTGCCCAAACAATCTCTACCTACACCAATTTATCCAATGGTAAAGGTGTATTTTCTTCTAGATATCAAATCAAAAAACTTAATTTGGGGATTACCGCAAATACTTTAATGCAACTTCAAGAAAGCGATTACACTAAAGATTTGAATTTCCAATAAAATTATTTGTTAACTGCAGTTGAGTAGGTCAATCATCCCCACCTGTGATGGGGATGAGTTGAGTGTGTAGTTGAATTAAAATTAAAACAAGCATTAAAAAAAATACACAGTTGTATATATAAAAACAACTTTTCAATACCCCAAATTTATAAATATTACTTTTATTTAAATTGTAAAATATTGATTTTAATAAATATACATCTCATCACAATAAAGTAACCAAAAGCAATAAATACCAAATATTATTACGTTTACGAAATTTAAAACCAAATTTACGTATATATTAAATTCTTTTATCAAAACAAAATTTGTAATTTATACAGCTTTTGTCATTTTATAGGTTATTTTTGTTGTAAATCTTACTTTTTACAATAAACAAAATAATTAGAATGATGAGAAAATTACCTTTTTTAGCCGCTTTTTTCTGCCTGTTATTCGCTTCCCCATCCTCTGCCCAATTAAATCCTGGAGATACTGCTCCTGACTGGACTATGACCGATATAAACGGAAACACCTACCATTTATACGAAATTTTAGATCAAGGAAAAAATGTCATTATTGATTTTTCTGCGACGTGGTGCCCACCCTGTTGGAGCTTCCATAATTCTGGAATTTTAGAACATCTTTACGAAACCTATGGTCCAGATGGAACGGATGAATTGATGGTCTTTTTTGTAGAAGGTGATGTTACTACGACATCAGCAGACTTACACGGAACAGGTAATAGAACTCAAGGAGATTGGGTCACAGGTACTCCCTACCCCATATTTGATATTACATCTCAACAAATTCTCATTGACTATAAACTACCTTATTGGCCAACCGTTTATACAATTTGTAATGACAGAAAGATAAAAGTTGAAGGAAGGTTTAGTGTAGCTGGGTTTGAAAGTCAGTTAAGTAGTTGTCCGACTCCAGTTCCTCCCCTAGAACTCACCAACACAGAAATAACCAACGCTACCTGCTCTAGTTCCGAAGATGGAGCTATCGTTTTAACAATAGAAGGAACCAATCCACCTTACACTGTCTATTGGAGCGATGGATCTAATTCAAACGGGACTTTAGAAAATATTGGTCCTGGTACTTATAATGCATCCATTATTGATAATAATGGCAATTTTCTTGAAGTAGGACCTTTTCAAGTAGGATACGATACAGAAGGTGTGACTGCAACAATTGTAAATACTACAAATGCTAGTTGTAACAATGGACTAGGTAGCATTGATATTAATATCACTGAGGGTACCGCGGAATCCTTTCTATGGAGCAATGGTGCAACTACAGAAGATGTAAATGACTTAGCTCCAGGCTTATATAGTGTATCCATCGTGGGTACAGGGGGCTGTGAAGTCAGCTTAGATGGTATAGAAATCGCTGGTGCAAATGTTCCATCTATAGATTTAAATACAACTTCCCAATTGGTTTGTAACGCTGCTTTTATCGAATTAGATGCATCTAATTCAGTTGTTCAAGATGGAGATGAAATCATTTGGACAACACAAGATGGTAATATTATTGCCAATGAAAATACATTGACCCCTCAAGTAGATCACAAAGGAACTTATACTTTGACCATTACCAATCAAGAGGGTTGTAGTGCTCAATCTAGCATTTTTATAGCTGAGCCAGATTACCCAACCGCCCATATCGCGGATGTTGAAAGTCTTGATTGTAATACTTCATGCCTTGTGCTAGATGCAACAAATTCCACTATTGGAGATAATTCAGATTTCCAATGGACAACCCCCGATGGATCTTTTTCTGATGGGATTGCTACTATGACACCTACCATTTGTCAACAGGGTACTTATACCTTAATTGTTACAAATACAGAAAATGGGTGCACCGCAATCGCCGAAGTTATTGTCAATCAAAATGTAACCGTTCCCGAATCATCCATTGATGGAAATACAGAATTGAATTGCAATACTGCTTCTTTAACACTTTCTACAAATCAAAACGAGCAAAATACTTATACTTGGACGGATGCTAACGAAAATGAAATATCATCTGAAAATAGTATCATAATAAGTGAAGCAGGAAATTATAATTTATTGGTAACCGATAATACAAATGGTTGCACAAGTACATCAAGTGTAGATATTACTGAAAATACTTTAATGCCATCTATTGCATCCTTATCTGCATCTAATGATATTACTTGTGCACAAAATTCTGCAACCATCACCGCTCAAGTGGA
>CAZOHX010000010.1:0-15374 GCA_964579315.1 uncultured Saprospiraceae bacterium | reverse complement strand
TTCGTCCTTATTATGCGAAAGTACTTCTCCTTTTTTAGCCAATTGCATATTATAAATCGAGTGCTTAGCAAAATATTTTGAAGTCAAATAAGAAATAGATGAAACGATAATCAAGGGTTTCATTAATTCATAGCCTTTCGTAATTTCTGCAATTAAGAAAAGAGATGTCAATGGAGCATGAACCATCCCCGCAATCAGTCCTGCCATGCCTGCCAATGTAAAGTTTTCTTGAGATAAATTAATCCAACCCAATTGTTTGAAAACACCAGCAAATACATATCCCGTGGTAGCACCTATCATTAGAGATGGTGCAAAAATCCCCATTCCTCCAGCTCTAACGGTAAGAGCAGTTGCAACGGCTTTAAAAAAGATAAGACCAATAAGTGCGAACAAAATAACCGAACTCTGCCCTCGAAAGTCATACAATAAACTTTTATGCAGAATTGCTTCTACATTATTGGAGAGAAGATTATTGATGGTAGCAAAACCTTCCCCATAGATAGGAGGAATTAAAAAAATTAATATTCCTAGACTTATTCCTCCAACCAATAGTTTAGAAAATCCAGTTTTTAGTCGATTAAAAAGTTTTTCCGAATATTCATAAAATTTATTGAAAAAGACAGAAATCAATCCTGTCATGACTCCCAACAAAGCAAAATAATGTACTTGGTGTACATCAAATCCTTCTGTTAATTCTACACTAAAAAGAACAATATCTCCGTGCATAAATTGAGAGGTCAATGACCCCGCAACCGCACCTGCCAAAAGAGGAATCATTGAGGTAATCGTCAAGTCAAACATAAAGACTTCTAAAACGAAGACTAAAGATGCTAAAGGGGCATTGAAAATACCTGCCATTCCGCCCGAGGCTGCACACCCTATCATCAACAAAACAGTTTTGTGATCCAAATGCAATCTCCTAGCTAAATATGAGCCTATCGTACTACTTGTAGATACGATTGGACCTTCCAACCCTGATGATCCTCCAAATCCAATAGTCAAAATACTAACAACAATGGTCGCTAAACCATTATATAATTCAATAAAACCTTTTTTCTTTTTTATGGCCCACATGACAGCAGGGATACCTCTGCTTATGGGTTTTTTGATTACAAATTTGAGAAAAAGAAAAGATAGAGATAAACCAACAAAAGGGTAAATAAAATAATAAATATTGTGATACTCAACCGCAAAATCTTGGGTCAGAAATTTTTCTAGTGCATAAATCGTATTTTTTAGAATTACAGCCACTAATCCAGATAGCGTACCTACAAAAATTGCTAAAAGCAATTTAAAGTGCCTTACTTGAAGATGTTCGTTCTTCCAAGTATAAAATTTACTCAAAAAATTATTCGATTTCGTCAAAATTAAGAATATGGTTACTAGTTCAACAGTATTTCATTAAATGTTCACTTGATTTGTCAGAGAACTATTTTTTAGAAAATAATTTTTGACAAAGAAAGCACCAAAAATACGATTATTTTAATACCTATGCAAGAAAGATTTCTAAATGTTCTAAATGTTAAAGTAAATACAGCAAATTTAGATTTCTAATATTGATTTTGAAATTATCCATTATGTTGAGAACTTCACTCAACGATAAAATTTATGTTTTAATTCTTCACACAATTTTATTAAATTTGCACTTCAACAAGTCGTTAAGTTAGAAATGGAAAAAAAAATAGAGAGTAATTTAAATTTTATGTTTTGGTTTCATGCGTTTTTAGTGCTGATTGCATGGACAGGTCCTTTTTTGTTTTCTTGGTATATGATGGTAACTGTATATGCTATTTTGATGGCTCAGTTTCTCGTTTTCGGAAAGTGTTTGATGAATAAATCTCACGGATTAGAAGATTTATCCGATGACAAAATCTTTTATACGGAACTATTAAATTTAATGGGTTTTTATCCAAATAAAACGAAATTGAAATTTTTTGTTCATCGTATATTGTACATTATCTTAGGAAGTGTTGCGATAATATGGCAAGTTGTATTGGGACATGCTCCTGTTCTTTTTTAAAATAAAATAAAGGAAAAATAGCCCTATTTTTTCCTTTTTGTGTCAAAATATAGTTGAAAACCCCCATTTTTTCTACTTTTATATGTATTTACTATAAATTACTGTTCTTTTTTATTTAGTTTTGTCATGAATAAAGGAACCAAACCAAAATTGAGAATTCTATCTCGGGAGTCGATTCTAAATCTTTGAATTGATTGTGACAAAGTATTTTATTAATTATTTAAACTATATCGAAAATGAACAAAATTAAATTATTCTTAGGATTAGCAGCACTGATTGTGGCAGTAGCATTTACTTCTTGCGGTGAAACAGCTAATAACATCAAAGAAAAAGCTAAAGATGCAGCAGCAGCTACTAAAGATGCAGCAGCAGGAGCAGCAAAAACGGTTGCAAATGGTGCATCTAATGCAGCAGCAGCAACAGGTAATGCAGTTGGTAATGTGGCTGCAGGTGCTGCAAGTGCGGCAGGAGCAGCGGCAGCAGCGGCTGGAGATGCAGCAGGTAAAGTTGTAGAAGGTGCAAAAGATGCTGCAAATGCAACAGGTGAAGCAGCAGGTAAAGTAGTAGAAGGTGCGAAAACTATGGCAAAAGATGCAGCTCATGCTGTCGTTGGAAAGAATGGACCTGAATATACATCTGATTATGTATGCCCAATGCATTGTAAAGGTAGTGGATCTGCAAAAGCAGGAAAATGCCCATCATGTGGGATGGATTATGTAGCAAATGCACATGCTGGTCATGACCATTAAATTGATCAGATGAAGTTGAAATTTCAGCTTAGCATCTAAAGTTCAGAACTAAAAGGGTTTCTATTTCGTTGAGAAGTAGAAACCTTTTTTTATCAACCAAATTATTACTAAATGAAAAATTTACTCGCACTTGCTTTCTTTTTTATATTTGCCTTTACAACAAGTTGTGATGCTCAAAAATGGCTAAAAGGACATTGGGTAGGTACTGGATTTCAGTATAATTCAGATATATCTACTTGGGACATTGACTTTGAATTTCATTCAAAGAATGATGTAATAATTAAGTATCCAACACTTGCTTGTAGCGGAACATTTGCTAAAGTATCCTCCAATCGACATAGAGCCATATTTAGGGAAAAAATAAATGTTGGATTAGATAACTGTTTCGATAATTCTAAAGTGATTATCACAAAAATTGATGACAATTATATTAGTATTGCTTATTTTTTGCCAGAACAATTTAAAGGACCTATGGCCACTGCTATTTTAGGCAGAAAAAAGTTGTTGACAAAGACCATTAAGAAGATGTAAATAGAAGTAGATTTTCTTGACTGTTTTTAGATTTGGGTGAGAACTTTATTTTTTTGCCAATACAATATATTGATAATTTAAAACCAAATCATCAGACAATATATGTGTGAAACCCGCTTCTTCAATCAATTCTTCCATTTTATACAATGGCATTCTATATTTTCTACTAGGAAAAATCTTGGGTAATTTCTTCATTTTGCTGTCGATAATTAGAATTTTTCCATTTTGGGAAAGCCCATTTCTCAATTTTTTTAGATAGCTCAACTTATCATCAATGTACGTTAAGGTATTTGAAACTAAAATAAAATCGACTTCTTCATTTTTAAGTTGTGGATCTGTCGGCGAAACTAATCTAGTTTCGATTTTATTTTTTTGTTCTTGATTTAATTTTAATTTATAATCATCAATATATTTTAATGCATCTTTATCTATATCTATGGCAATAATTTTTTTCACGTTAGTTCGAGTAGCAATTGTAAAAGTAAAATATCCATTGGGTCCAGCACCAATATCCGCTAAGGTCTTATCTGTTAAATCACCTAAATAGTTGATAATTGTTTGTGGTTGTTGCCACAAATCTCTGTTTTTACTTGCGTAAATATCTTCTTCAGAATTTACGATTTCATTCAAGAGTTTAGTTCTGTTTAAATTGGCTGATGAGTCTAAAGTAGTAGATGTCAGGCTCGCAGAATCATCTGAAATGGTAGCAAAAAGTGACCTGTTTTTGTCATAATTTGAGTCACAACTAAAAATCGTCAAAAGGACAACCCCTAAAAGAAATTTAGCAAAAAAAATATCAACTTGAAGACTATTCATAAAAGTTATTATAAAGGCAAAGGTTATTTATCTACGGCGTCTTCGGATAAAACTAAGTGCAGTAAGTAAAATGGCAGATCCTGCCACAGCTTTTATCAACATACCAATAAAACCACCATTGACTGAAATTCCGAAAAAATCAAATACTTTTGTACCTATAACCGCTCCGACTATACCGACAATCACATTTCCAATCAATCCAAGTCCTCTGCCACCCATTATCCAATTAGCAATCCATCCAGCTAAAGCACCAAATCCTAAAAAATAAATCCAATCTCCCATATTATTCATTTTTAAATTCAATATGAAATTACAAAAAAAGTATATAAAATATAAGTTTTAGCAAAATTATTAATTGGTAAACTAAACCTACCTTTTGATTTTACGTTGAAAAAATAGCTTGATGTGTAATCTATAACTAACTTTTATAAAAAAATAATTAATGAAATCTTTAGCCTTATTTATGCTCCTTTTATCTATAAATACTTCTTTTGGTCAGACCGCAGATGAATTATTTGATTTAGGCATGACTTTTCATCAATCCAATCCTTCAAAAGCTATTCAATATTATACTAAAACGATTTCGGAAGCACCTTATTATGCATCTGCCTACTTCAATCGTGGATTGCTATATTTTCAAGACGAAGCTTACGAAAAAGCAAAATTAGATTTTGAAACAACTGTAAAAATCTCTCCTAAAGATGCAGAAGCATTTGAAAATCTTGCATCAACTTTATTTCAAATAAAACAATATAAAAAAGCAAAGGATAATTATGATAAAGCCATTCAATTAAATCCATACTCAAGTGATTTGTTCTTAAATCGAGCCATTTGTAAATCAATATTACAAGATAAAAGTGCCGTACAGGATTTTATAAAAGCTTTGGAAATAAATGCCCGAAATACAGATGCATTGAGATGTTATGGAGACTATTTACTTGATAAAAAAGATAATAAACAGGCAATGTCATACTATAATCAAGCTATTCAACTGAATCCAAATGATGCTGAAGCATATAATAGTCGTGGAAAATTAAATTGGTCATTAGGATTAATGTCTAAAGCCATTCAGGATTTCACAAAAGCCATTAATTTAGAAGATAATTATCAATTTTTAGTCAATAGGGGATTGCTGTTTCAAGAAAATAACCAAATGGACGAAGCGTTTTCCGATTTAATTGCGGCAATCCAATTACAACCCAATGATTTGTCTGCATATAATGGTTTAGGTTTTTTATTTCTTGATAAAAAAGATTATTCAAAAGCATTGCAATATTTTGACTTTGGAATCAATCGTACAGATAATTCAGTAGATGCGATTAAAGGGCATCTTGAAGCATGTATTGGAAGTAATTTATATAAAAAAGCGATTTTGGATTGTAAAAATATTTTGAGAATTCTTCCAAATGACAATTTTGCAAAGGAGAAATTACGATTTTGTGAATCAAAAATCTAATTTTAAACTTTTTTACAATATTTTTGAACTTGTGGCTGTTGAAAATGTATTTAATAAATAGTATTAATTTATAATTTAAAAATCTGGAAATGGGGACAGATAAAACGAGATATTCTGATAGTGAACTTCAAGAATTTAAAATTCTGATAGAAGAAAAATTTAAGCATGGCGAAAAGCAGTTGGCCTTTTTTGAGACTCAGTTGAAAGAGTTGCAAATGAGCGATGATATTAGACTGAAGGGAATGGATAATGGCTTGGGATCAGCAGAAAAAGATCGACTCATCAATATGATTGAGCGTCAGAAAAAGCATTTGCAGTATTTAAATAATGCGTTGCTTCGTATAGAAAACAAGGTGTATGGTATTTGTAGAGAAACAGGAAAATTGATTTCAAAGGAAAGGCTAAGAGCTGTACCACATGCCACATTAAGTATTGTTGCGAAAGAAGAACGTAGAAAAAATAAATAATATTTTGAATAGAGGAACAAAAGTATTAGTAATCATATTCACCGTCTTGTTGATTGATCAATTATTGAAAATATGGGTAAAACTCAATATGGAATATGGTGGAGAGATTGCAATTTTGGGATTGGATTGGGCAAAGATTCATTTTGTGGAAAATAACGGAATGGCATTTGGAATGACAATAGGAGGTAGCTTTGGAAAACTGATTTTGTCTGTTTTTAGAATTATTGCCGTTTCAGGATTGGGGTATTATCTATATATTCTAATCAAAGCAAAGGAGTCTATGAAAATATTAGGTAGTTTTGCACTTATCCTTGCTGGTGCGATTGGCAACATAATAGATAGTGTGTTCTACGGACTTATTTTTTCAACGAGCCATTACCATGGTGGATTGGCCGAAATATTTCCAAAAGAAGGGGGTTACTCAAAAATACTTCATGGCAAGGTCGTCGATATGTTGTATTTCCCTATCATTGATGGTAAAATGCCAGAGTGGTTTCCATTTTGGCAAGATCAAAATGTACATTTCTTTAAACCCGTTTTCAATATTGCAGATACAGCAATTACCCTTGGAGTCATTGGGATAATACTCTTTAGTAAGCATTTTATACCTACAAAAGCTAATAACAAACCGAAGATAATGGTTGAAGGTAATTCTGTTAAGAGGGATGATGAAATGTCTTTGTGATGAAGTGACAAAATCCGAACTCTTAGCCATCTTTTTTGTATGGCTTTAATTTGCGATATATTTAGTCTATGTTAGGACATTAAGTAGCTGGACACATATTTTTCCATATATCTTTTTGATATATTTTGTCCATCTCTTCAGCAAAAATGCTCGCAATAGCTAGGCTATTACTGTGCTTTTTCCTTCGATTTGAACAAAATCTATTTAAAAATATACACATAAAAACATATGTCCATCTACTTAAGTAGCTGGACACATATTTTTACATATATCTTTTTGATATATTTCGCCCAACTCTTTCGTAAAAATACTCGCAATAGCTAGGCTATTACTGTGCTTTTTCCTCTGCCTACTAAAGTAGGTTCGATTTAAAATTTAAAACTATAATGCCCACATTTTGCCATGCATTAATAACAACTTTTTCCGACAAATTTCGTTTTTAGAATAGTTTTTGCAACCAACAAAGCATCACAATAAAAATTCGATCAATGAAATATCTATTAATACTTGGACTTTTAGTTTGTAACTTAGCCTTGTCCGCTCAACAATCTAAATTAGCAGCCCAGTACTTTTCTGATGGGGAATACGAAAAAGCCGCATCTGTTTATCAAAAATTATATGAAAAAAACAATCATAATTTTTATTACTTTGATAAATATGTAGATTGTCTGATAAGTTTAGAAGCCTTTGATGAATGCGAAAAAGCCATCAAAAAAGCAATTAAGAAAAACTCCAATAATGTACAATTATATGTAGCTTACGGAAATTTGTTTGAACAACAATTTATGCCAGAAAAGGCAGCAGAAAAATATGAATTGGCTATAAAAAAAATGCCAAAAGATAAATATCAAGTCACTCGATTGGCGAATTCATTTATCAAAGCCAACAAATACGATTATGCTGTAAAAACATATGAGCGTGGTATCGAGATACTTAAAGAAAACTCATTTGCCTATAATTTAGGTGATTTATATAAAAGGAAAGGGGATGTACCTAAAATGATTCGTTACTATTTAGAAAGTTTAGAGCAAAATCCAGGGCGAATCAATTCTTTAAAAACCATTTTTCAAAGAAGTCTTTCTACAGATGACTTTGACGAATTACAGGCACAACTTTATGATAAAATCAGTGAAGACGACACTAATGTAGAGTTTATAGAATTACTTACTTGGGTTTTTATTCAGAAAAAAGATTATCCAGGAGCGATGCGTCAAGCCAAAGCCTTGGATAGACAATTGAATGAAAACGGTGGGCGAATCATGAGATTAGCAGATATTGCGTTCAATGATAACGATTATCTCACCGCCATTTCTGGATATGAATTTGTAGCCCAAGACAAAGGAAAAACTTCCACTTATTATATTGATGCTAAAAGAAAATTACTCGCAGCTAATCAATCCATGATTTTGGATAAAACGAATTATACTCATGATGAATTATTACAACTTGAAAAAAGATATTTAGATTTCTTAAATGAATTTGGATACTCAAAATTGACCGCTCCTATTATCTCTGAATTGGCAAATTTTGAAGCATTTTATTTAAATGATCTAGACAAAGCGATTGGACTTTTAAAAGAATTAATCAACTTCCCTGGTCTGGAAAAGCATATTTTGGCTGAAAATAAATTGGCACTAGGAGATTTTTATCTAATGAAAGGCGATCGATGGGAAGCTACGCTGCTTTATTCTCAAGTAGATAAAGATTTTGAAGATGATGTATTGGGGCATCAAGCTAGATTTAAAAATGCTCAATTATCCTATTATAATGCTGATTTTGAATGGGCTCAAGCCCAATTTGACATTCTAAAAGCATCTACGTCAAAACTTATCTCCAATGATGCCATTGATTTATCGGTATTTATCATTGACAATATGGGTATGGATACAAATATTGTTGCAATGAAATTATATGCAGAAGCAGAGTTGTTGACTTTTCAAAATAGATATGATGAAGCTTTCGATAAACTAGATTCACTCACTACCGAATTCAAAGAACATCCTTTAGTAGATGACGTTTTATATGAAAAAGCACAAATTTACACTAAAAAAAGAGACTACGTAAAAGCCGCATCCTTTTATCAAGAAATAATCGATAAGCATTTTGAAGAAATTCGTGCAGATAATGCTTTATTTCATCTTGCCGAATTGTATGAAAATGAAAACCAACTCAATGATAAAGAAAAAGCTAAAGCACTTTATGAACGATTATTCATGGAAATGTCTAATAGTACGCTGGCAGTAGAAGCACGAAAGCGTTTTCGTCGTTTGCGTGGAGATGCACTGTAATATTTTATAAAATCGCCGCTACTCGATTTTTTGATTTTTATTCCCTACTTTTACAAAAAAAAATCGAATTATGATAAAAATGATGCATTCGGGTTGGGCTTACGTAGTACTAATCTTAGTAATTGTAGCTGTGATTACCGCTATTATGGGGATGAATTCTAATAAAGAATTTTCAAAAAAGAGCAAAAGTATTGCCCTGTTTGCTTTAATCGCTGCACATATCCAATTGTTAGCAGGACTTGCTGCCTATTTTATTTCTCCAGGATATTTATATTTAAAAGAAAACGGAATGGGTGCAGCAATGAAAAATGCAAGTGCAAGAAATCAAATTATGGAACATCCATTATTGATGATTATCGCTATTATTTTGATAACTATTGGATTTTCAAAGCACAAATCTAAACCAGATTCAAAAAGTAAATTTAAAACAATTGCCATTTTTTATGGAATTGCCTTATTATTGATATTAGCTAAAATTCCTTGGGCTGCTTGGTTAAATCATTAATCTTCCAAATAGATTTCAGTACAATGAGATGAGTTTGGATAAAGCTATTTTCACTCAAAAGATTAAGGACAAAGCCATTGAATTGGGATTTGCAGGAGTAGGTATTTCCAAAGCAGAACGTTTGGATCTTGCTGCAGAACGACTACAAAATTGGTTGGACAAAGGTTTTCATGGAGAGATGGGTTATATGTCCAATCATTTTGAAAAACGTGTAGATCCGACTTTACTCGTTGATGGAGCGAAATCTGTAATCAGTCTGATGTATAATTATCATTCAGAAGACAAACAACTAGACAAGACAGCTCCTAAGATTTCAAAATATGCTTTGGGCAAAGATTATCACTTTGTTATAAAAGATAAATTAAAAACACTGTTCAATTTTATCAATGATGAGATTACTCCGATATCGGGGCGAGTGTTTACGGACTCAGCACCCGTTTTGGAACGAGATTGGGCGGTGCGAAGTGGATTAGGTTGGCGTGGTAAACACACCCTAATGGTGAATCCTAAAAAAGGTTCTTATTTTTTTCTTGCAGAATTGATTATTGACTTAGAATTGGAATATGATTCTGCGATGAAAGACTATTGCGGCACCTGTACACGTTGTATAGATGTGTGTCCTACGGATGCTATTGATTCCAATGGGTATGAAATGGATGGGAGTAAATGTATTTCTTATTTGACTATCGAATTGAAGGGGGATATTCCCGAAGAATTTAAAGGAAAAATGGACAATTGGATGTTTGGTTGTGATGCATGTCAAGATGTATGTCCTTGGAATCGATTTTCGACTCCACATCAAGAATCCGAGTTTCTACCGCATCCTGATTTATTAAAAATGACCAAAATAGATTGGGAAAACTTGACGCAAGAGCGATTTAGCGAACTCTTTAAAAAATCTCCCGTTAAACGTACCAAATATTCGGGATTAAAGCGTAATATTGAGTTTCTTGGGTGATTTCAGTTATCAGTTATATAGTTATCAGTTGTCAGTAAAAAATATTGAGTGAAAATATCTAGTCGAAATATCATTATAGGAATTGGGATACTATTAGTTTTTGTTCTAATGTATCTATTCAGTGATATAGTTGCCTATGTGTTGATTGCTTGGATTTTATCTCTTTTAGGAGCTCCGATTATGAAATTTTATGGTAAGATTTTAAAAATCGGAAAATTTCAAGCAGGGCCTAGTTTTAGAGCGATTTTAACAATTTTTACATTTGGTTTGTTTATCTTTTTCATATCAAAAATGCTGGTGCCACCTGTAATAAAACAAGCTCAAAATCTTGCAGGAGTTGACTATAAAAAAGTGATTGGAAGTTTAAAAGAGCCCGTCCAAGATTTAAATAAATGGTTGTCAAAACATGGATTACCAACTACACTTTTGGAAAAACAAGACACGATTGCCCCCCCAAAGGTAGTTGAAAAAGATGTCATAAGAAGTAAAGTAGATATTGAGCCAATTGTTTCTTCCACTGGAGATACCATTCCGCAAACCAATATACAATTGGATATTCATATCGCTCAAGACGAACCCATTAAGGAAGTAAAAAAACCTGTTTCATCTTTAGAGAGTTTACAAAAAAAGGTATTTTCATTTTTAAATGCAAGTCGTAATCCAAACCTATTTGGCTCTCTTTTAAGTTTTGCAAGCGATTTACTAATTGGTATTTTATCGGTTTTATTTATTACTTTTTTCTTTTTAAAAGACCAAGGTTTATTTGTCAATTTCGTAAAAACTATCGTTCCAAAAGGTACGGAGAATCAATCAGGAGCGGCACTTCAAAATATCACCAAATTGCTATCTCGTTATTTTGGTGGAATTGCGATTCAAATGAGTATTATTACCATTTTCATTTCCACCGTACTTGGACTTTTAGGAGTAAAGAATGCCCTATTGATTGGATTTTTTGCAGCTTTCATCAATATCATCCCATTTTTAGGACCTTTAATTGGAGCGGCTTTTGGAGCGATTATCGTCATTTCTTCCAATTTAGATGCCCCTTTTTATACAGAAACGATGCCCCTTTTATTTAAAGTTTTAGGAACTTTTGCTGCGATGCAGATGTTGGATAATTTCGTTTTACAACCAGTCATTTTTTCAAAAAGTGTACAAGCTCATCCCCTAGAAATATTTATCATTATTTTGGTTGGGGGTAAGATTGGGGGTGTCATAGGTATGATTTTGGCAATTCCTACTTATACAATTTTCAGAGTCATTGCTAAGGAATTTTGGAGTGGGTATAAAATTGTGCAGCGGATTACTCGGAATATGGGTACTGATGAATGAATTGTTGAATGAATATTCCTAAATAGTTTATTCTATTTTCGATTAATTCTCATATATTACTCCTAAAAAGCTAATGAGCAAATCCATTTTAATATTTTGTCTATTATTTTCAGCAATTCTTAGTTTTTGTCAATCTCCTAATGATCTAATTTCAGATTTTCAGTCCTTTAAAGAATCTAAGATAACAAATAAGTATTTTACTAATCAAGATATAGTCAAACTATTAAAAAAATATAAAAATAATCCCTTATTTGAAATCACCCAATTGGGAGTATCCAACCAAAATAGACCCATATTCCAAATCAAAATCGGGCATGGGGAAACCAAAATATTGCTCTGGTCTCAAATGCATGGTGACGAACCCACGGCTACGATGTCGATATTCGATTTTTTTAATCTTTTAACCCAAAAGAATGAAAAATATCAAACCTATTTGGATCATATTTTAGATCATTTGACCTTATATTTTATCCCCATGCTCAATCCTGATGGGGCAGAACTCATTCACAGACGTAATGCACAAAATATAGATATCAATCGAGATGCGTTGAATTTGGAAAGCCCTGAAGCCCGAATTTTACGAAAAGCAGGTGAACAAATCCAACCCGATTTTGGATTCAATCTTCATGACCAAAACAAATATTATGGTTTTGATAAAAATGCCAACACATCGACCATCGCCTTATTGGCTCCGAGACCTAATGACGAAGGTGTTGAAGTAGCAACCCATGAAGATGCCAAACGATTGATTGTTCATTTGAATCAAATTTTACAAAAATTCATTCCTAATAAAGTTGGGAAATTTAAAGATGAATATGAACCCAATGCCTTTGGAGAATATTTTCAAAGTATGGGAACAACGACAATTTTAATTGAAAGTGGCTACATTCGTGGAGATGAACAAAAACAAAAAGTCAGAAAATACCATACGGTTTTGCTGATAGAAGCCTTATCATCTATTGCCAATATGGATTTTAAGGATGAAAATCCAAATTTATACTATGATATTCCTATCAACAAAGGACATTTACATGATTTGATTATTCGAAATTGTCGTTTACCGAATGGGGCTTTAGGAGATATTGCGTTTAGAAGAGCAGAAATCAAAGATACACTTTCCCAAAAAGTCTATTTTAAAGGACATGTTGAAAAAATAGGTATTTGTAATCAATCTCATGGCTTTTTGGAATACAATGCCAAACAATCACAGTTGGTCAAAGGGAAATTGTATAAAAAGCCATTTCAAAATATTAAATCTATTTCAAATAGAAAGATTAAAAATTTGATAAAGCAAGGATATACTGATATTATTGTCCTTGAAAACATATCCGACTATGAACAATACAACTTTGAAATAGGCATTCATCCTAAAGGGACGACTTCATCAGAAATCGGTGGGAATTTCGTTTTGAAACGAAAAGGAAAAGTGTTTTTTGGGATTGTAAATGGTTGTATTGTTGAGATCAAGTAGCAATTAAACACCCGAATACACATGTCTGCCTACTTAAAAAGACCCATTAGAAAAAACAATTCTCAATCCAAAATTCAAATATTTTTCAGAAATTTTATCTGTTGTATTTTTGGTATTTAGAGCATTATCCAAGGTATGTAAATCAAAACTTGACCAAGGGATTTGTATGTAAGGTTGAAGATTCAGCGTCAAAATATCCGTTCCTTCGATATTAATACTCACATAAAAATGACTTCCCCAGCTATAATCTTTTAAAATGGTTGTTTTTGTAGTGATTTCGTTATTCTGATTTCTATACCGCAGTGCATTCAAATCAATAGTTCCACCTAGACTAAATCGTTCACTACCAAAAAACTCTAAACCAAACCCATAGCTTGAATTTTTAAAGTACAATTTTTGATACGCAGCAACCCCACTTGAATCTACTCCAGACCCTTGCAACAAATTAAATTTATTGTTCCAATCCAAATGAAAAGCAACATCATTGACCCTATATCTTAATCCCACTAAGACACCATGCAAAAATTTAAAATCTTCTAATTGATTTTCATAGAAACTATGATTTTGATTAAATTCGCCTATTATCGTATTCGTTGTTGGAGCTTTCATATAACCGATTGAATATCCGATTTTAATATTCATTTGGGCAGAAATTTCTCCAAAAAAAGCAGAAAAAAACATTAGAAAGAATAATCGTATAGGGAGTTTTGATTTATACATTTAATTGTGTTTAATTTGAAATACAAATTTAATGAAAATAATTGTCAAAAATTACGGAATGTTAGATAATAAGCACATTCTTGTAAAAAAGCATTTCAGAAAACAGAGATAGGAACTTTAGGATTAATAGCATACCTTTGCATTCATTAAAAAAAATAACAAATATCAGCTACAATGCGGATAGCCATCAACACAAGATTTTTACTAAAGGATAAACTAGAAGGAATTGGCTGGTTTACCCACGAAATTGTGCGTAGAATGGTCGAAAATCATCCTGATGATGAATTCTATTTTCTATTTGACCGTCCCTATGACGAATCCTTTATTTTTGCGGAAAATGTGCATCCAATAGTTGTTCGTCCCCCTGCAAGACACCCTATTTTATGGTATATTTGGTTTGAGTTTGGAGTAAGGAATGCCCTTTCAAGAATAAATCCAGATGTATTTTTTTCTCCAGATAGTTTTATGACTTTAGGTACTTTTACCCCCACCGTTTTGGTGATTCATGATTTAGGATTTGAACATTATCCAGAACATACGCCCCTTTTGGTAAGAAAATATTATAGAAATTTCACCCCAAAATATTGTCGCAAAGCCAAACACATCATTTCAGTTTCGCATTTTACAAAGCAAGATATCCAAAAGCAATATGATATTCCAGGTGAAAAAATATCAGTAGCCGGAAATGCTTGCCGTGATTATTTCAAGCCATTGACATCTTCAGCGATTATGGAAGTACGAAATGAGATTTCAGAAGGCAAACCCTATTTTTTCTTTGTAGGTGCTGTGCATCCAAGAAAGAATGTGCATCGAATGATTCAAGCATTTGATGGATTCAAAACAGCAACCCAATCTGATATGAAATTTGTGATTGCGGGGCGATTCGCATGGGACGTGGACGAGGTGAATATGGCACATCAATTTGCAACGCACAAAGACGATATTATTTTTATTGGATATCAAGATGCGGAGCGTTTGCCCAAGATTACGGGAGCGGCATTTGCACTTTTATATCCATCCCTATTTGAAGGTTTTGGTGTTCCTATTTTAGAAGCCATGAATTGTGATGTTCCTGTAATTGTTGGAAATACATCATCTATGCCTGAAGTAGTTGGAGATGCAGGGATTTTGGTAGATCCAACAGATGTAGATGGTATCGCCCGAAGCATGATGGCACTAGTGCATCAACCAGGATTGTATGATGAATTGATACGTCGTGGACGAATTCAGAAAGAAAAATTTAACTGGGATCTGTTTGCGGAGGAGATTTATGATGTTTTGAAAAATATATGATGTTTAAGTAGTTGGACACATGTATTTTCATATATCTTTTTGATATATTTTGCCCAACTCTTCAGCAAAAATGCTCGCAATAG
>CAZOHX010000009.1:0-15651 GCA_964579315.1 uncultured Saprospiraceae bacterium | reverse complement strand
ATGACAGATCAGGGTATATTTGAAGATGTTTCTAATACTATTCGAGCTGCATTGATGGCAGTGCATGATGAAGATGCAACAGGCAAAAATATATCTTCAAAGGGATTAGAACTTGCACTTAAGAAATTAATCTAATATTTTGTAACTTGATGATGATATTATTACGTATAAAGTCTTTTTATCACTAGATTGCAAAATAAATGGGCAAAAATTTGTCCCTATAAAAAATAAAAGATACATTTGTATTTATATTATACCATTAAATTTTTTAAATTAACTAAAGTAAAACCTATGACTAGGAAAGTATTGTTCTTGCTTGCGATGATAGCAAGTTTTATGATAGGAACAGAAACTCAAGCACAGGACTCTGGCTTGTTGTTCAAAAGTAAGCCACAAGATATGTGGGAAATCGGATTAAGTGTTGGACATTTTTTCACCGCTGGTGATTTAGACTATAAGCCTGGATTTGGTGGAGGCATTCACTTCCGAAAAGCAACCGATTATTTATTCTCACTTAGAGGAGAAGTAATGTACGGAATTTCAAAAGGGGAAGCGTCTTATACTAGATTTGACGGTGTCTCTGATCATACAACTAAGTATTTAGCAGGTGAGCTTCAGGGTGTTATCTCTTTCAATAACATGAAAGGCTTTTCTAAACCAAGAAAAACAAATTTGTATTTGTATGTTGGGGCAGGTGTAAGTTCTTTGGATGTAAAAGTGACCAAAGGAGGAACTGCTGATGTAGATGGTTTTGCAGGTATTTCAGGAGGCAAAATTGCTCCGCATGGAGTAGGAGGAGCAGGACTTTCATATAAAGTAAGTCCAAAATTCAACATTGCTTTGGATCACAAAGTGGTTAGTGTTTTTGGAAATAAGGGTGATTTATTAGACGGTGTTCAGTTTAGAAATAATAACTACATTTCTGCTAATAGAGATTTATTCAACTATACTACTTTGAGATTGAATTTCAATATTGGAGATGCTGCTTCAAAATCAGAACCTTTATACTGGGTTAGTCCTTGGGATTTGATTGCGGATGATTTAGCGGAAGTAAAGGCTAGACCAAAATTAGATTTAACGGATACTGATAAGGATGGAATTATTGACATGTTGGATAAAGAAATCAATTCTCCAGCTGGTGCAATGGTTGATACAAAAGGTGTTGCTTTGGATAGTGATGGTGACGGAATCCCTGACCATATGGATAAGGAGCCTTTTTCACCTCCAGGTTATAAAGTAGATTCTGAAGGTTTGGCTCAGATTCCAGATCCAGGATATGCAACTGAAAATGATGTGAACCGAATTGTAGATGCTAAAATAGCTGGAATTAAATTTCCTGCTCCTGCTTCAAATATGGATTGGTTTTTACCAATGATTAACTTTAACAACAATCGTTATAGTATCAAATCAACTGAATATGGTAAGTTGCATAATGTTGCATCTGTTATGAAGCAAAATCCAGGTCTTAGAGTTGTAGTTAAAGGATATACTGATCAAACAGCTTCTAGTTGTTACAATGATGTATTATCTTACAATAGAGCTCAAGCGTCGATTGATTACTTAGTAAGTAAGTATGGAATTGCAAGAGATAGATTTATTTTGAACTGGGGTGGTGAAAATGATGCAATTGCTAATTCAAAGTCTTCAATGATTAATAGAAGAGTTGAATTTATGGTTGCTAAAGGAGAAAGTGAAATGGGACGTCCTAACTGTGGTGTAAACCACGCAGGTAAAGGTGGATCAAACTACTCTGGAAATAAAGAAGCTGGATATTAAGATTTAAATCTTAATTGATACAAAAAGTCCAAACACATTCAATTGTGTTTGGACTTTTTTTGTTTATATGATGATGAATTATTAGTTAAATGTATTGGTTAGATTGAGCTAAAAAAGGAGTAGTTGGAATATTCAAGCCATTCATCAAATTGGCGGTATTTTACTATCTCAATTTTTTTACATAATTCTAGTTAACTATTCAAAATCTATCAATTCAATATCAAAAACTAAAATTGAATTTGCTGGAATTTTGTGACGAGCATTTTGCCCATAAGCTAACGTAGAAGGAATTACGAATTTACCTTTTCCCCCTTTTTTCAATAAAGGTACCGCAAATTGCCAGCCCATAATCAAACGCGTCAATTTAGCCGTTAAAGGTTGTCCTTGATCATACGAAGAATCAAATTCTGTACCATCTAATAGCGTCCCTCTATAATTTACAGTGACCTTCGTCCCAGCCATTGGATGTGCAACACCTACACCTTCTTTTTCTATTTTATAATAAATACCTTGGCTGGTGGGAGTCATGTCAAACCCCTTTTCTGCCACCCATGTCCTTATTTTTTCTACATCTTGATCCCACTGTGAATTACGTTTTACCTTAGGTCGCTGGGGTGTTACAGATTGTTTGGGTTGATTAGGTTTTTTTATTTCACCTATACAAGATGAAAAAACTAGGAGTACTAAAATATATAATATCTTTTTCATTATTGAAAACCTTGAAGTTCTATGTCAAAAACAAGTACGGAATAGCTTGGAATTTTGTCTGTTTCTCTTGAGCCATATCCTAACCTTGATGGAATAATTAATTTTCTTTTTTCATTTCTAACCATTAAAGGAATACCAATTTGCCAACCTTCAATAAGATTTCTTAAAGCAAATGTGCGAGGATCTCCACCAAGAGATGAATCAAATTCAGAGCCATCTAATAAAGTACCTCTATAATGTATGGTCACTTTTGAATTTAGATTTGGATGACTTGTACCTGTTCCTTCTTTTTCAATCATGAAGTATAGACCAGAAGAATGAGCTTCTAAAGTGAGATTGTTTTCTTTAGCATAATCTAATATTAATTTATCATCAATTTCAGCTTGTTCTTTGGCTTTTTCCTCCGCAGATTTACAAGAAATCAAAGTGCATGAAGCTAAAAGCACTAAAAGTAAAATATTTTTCATCTGTAAATTTAAATTTTAAAAGAACAAAATTAATAAAAGTATAGCATCTTACCATTTAAAATGGATATTTTAACAAGTTAAACTTTATCATGAAGAATATTTTTATCAAATAAATTGACTTTTATGTAAAAAAAATGAAATCTTGTAAACTTATCACAGATTATCCTCCCTTTTTTGTTGATTTGAATAATATTCAGCTTTTATGAATATATCATTTTATTTATTGGGAAAACATTTACTATGAAATTTGGAACTAAGACAATTCATGCTGGAATAAAGCCAGATGCTACAACAGGTGCAGTTATGACGCCAATTTATCAAACATCCACTTATGTACAAAACGCTCCAGGTGATCACCAAGGTTATGAGTATGCTCGTACACAAAATCCAACTAGAGAAGTATTAGAAAAAAGTTTAGCTGCCATTGAAAATGGAAAGTATGGAATTGCATTTGCAAGTGGACTAGCGGCAGTAGATGCTGTAATGAAAATGTTGAAAGCAGGTGATGAAGTTATTTCTGTAAATGATTTATATGGTGGCACTTTTCGATTAATGACAAAGATTTTTGGAAAATTTGGGATAAAATCTAAATTTATAGATTTGAAAGATGCAAAGTCTTTGAAAAAACACATTTCTAAAAAGACAAAATTGATTTGGATTGAAACTCCAACCAATCCAATGTTGAATATTGTAGATATCAAAGCAATTTGTAAAATTGCAAAAAGTAAAAAAGTACTAACTTTAGTGGATAATACGTTTGCATCACCCTATTTGCAAAATCCATTAGATTTAGGAGCTGATTTAGTATTACATTCTGCAACTAAATATTTAGGAGGTCATTCAGATGTAATTCTTGGAGCGGTTATTACAAAAAAGAAAAAATTGGCGGAGCAATTATATTTTATTCAAAATGCATCAGGTGCTGTGCCTGGACCCAATGATTGCTTTTTGGTTTTGCGAGGAATAAAGACATTGCATGTTAGGGTTGAAAGGGCTTGTAAAAATGCAAAAAAAATTACAAAATTTTTGGTGAATCATCCAAAAGTTAAAAATGTATATTATCCTGGTTTAACAACTCATCCAAATCATAAAATAGCAAAAAAGCAAATGAGAAATTACGGGGCGATGGTTTCTTTTGATTTGAAAGGTGATAATATGGAGGAAGGATTAAAAGTTCTTCAAGATACAAAATTGTTTTGGCTAGCAGAATCTTTAGGTGGCGTTGAGTCGTTAATTAGTCAGCCAGCAAGTATGACCCATGCTTCTATTCCAAAAGAACAGCGCTTATCTGTTGGTTTAACTGATACGTTGATTCGTTTGAGTGTCGGTATTGAAGATGTAAAAGATTTGATAAGGGATTTGAAAAATGCTTTAGATTTCTAGAAGTAAAATGGGGATTTGGCAAAGACTAAATAGAATATATCTACAGGATATATTCTATTTTTTTTTGATTAATATTTAAGCATTTAAATTTTCAACATATATAATAATGTTAAAAAATAAACCTTTTTATTTTAAAACCGTAAATAACTACAGAAAAAGAAATTATTTACTGATTGCATGATAAAACTCTACTGTGAAATGTTTTCCATGTTAAAAAAATTCAAATTATGAAAACAATTAAATTTTTGGTATTATTTTTAATACTCCCATTTTTAAGTAATGCTCAAAAATGGCAGGGATCAATATTTGTTGGATCATCTAATTACTCTGGAGATTTAGTAAAAGTAAGAACAGTTGAAGCAAAGAATACTAAATTTGGCTTCGGTCTTTCTGCAAAAAATAATATTACACCAAAAGTGAGTGTTCGTGGTAATATTTGGTTTGGAACGGTTCAAGGTGATGATAAGATTTATAGTGATAGAAAGTCAAGAGGCTTTTATACAAAAGGTGCGTTGACAGAATTATCCATCACAGGAGAATGGGCTCCAATGTACAAAACTAAAACTAGAGGTGATGAATTTAAAAGAAGATTTTCTCCCTACATTATGGCAGGATTAGGAGCAGCATTGTTTAATCCGAGTACTGATTATAATCAGCCCAATCAATCTGATGCTGCTAATGTTTTGATTAATAAAGATAAGGCTTCTAATAATAAAATAGCTTTGGCTGTTCCAATTGGTGGAGGTATCAAATTTGATTTGACAGAAAAAATTGAGATGGCTTTAGAATTTGGTGTAAGACTTACAACATCTGATTATTTAGACGGTGTAAGTCTGTCTGGAAATCCAGATAAAACGGATGCCTATGAGTTTGCGGGTGCTATTTTTTCTTTTGATATTTTTAAAAATAAGGAAGAAGAAACTCCCAAAGATGTCGTAGATGCACCAGATGAAGATGGAGATGAAGAAGAAGTTGTAGTTGTAGTGGATACAGACAAAGATGGAACTCCTGATTCAGAAGATGATTGTCCTGAAGTACCAGGTGATAAAGTTTTTAACGGATGTCCAGATACAGATAAGGATGGTATAATTGATAAAGATGATAAATGTCCGTTTGAAAGTGGATCTATCTCTGATGGTGGATGTCCAAAAATAATTGTTGATTCAGATAAAGATGGTGTACCAGATAATGAAGATCAGTGTCCTAATTTGGCAGGAACTACGGCTACAGGAGGTTGCCCAGATAGTGATGGAGACGGTATAGCAAATAGAAATGATGCCTGCCCTAATTTGGCTGGATCGAGTGCTACAGGAGGCTGTCCTGATAGTGATGGAGATGGAGTAATTGATAAAGATGATAAGTGTCCAAATAGCAGTGGAAGTGTGTCAAATAGTGGATGTCCTACCATATCCGATGCAGATAGAGCTACGTTAGAGTTGGCGATGAGAAATATTAAATTTGAAACTGCAAATAGTATTCTTAAAACGGAGTCTTATAGTATTTTGAATCAATTGGTACAAATAATGACAAGATATCCAAATTATAAATTGAAGATTAGCGGTCATACGGATAGTATCGGTGGTGCTTCAGGAAATCAAATATTATCAGAAAAAAGAGCTAAAGCTTGTTATAATTATTTGATGCAGCATGGCGTAAGTGCGGGTAGAATGTCATATGTCGGGCTAGGAGAAACACAGCCAATCGCAGATAATAGTACAAAGGAGGGGAGAAAATTGAATAGAAGAGTTGAATTTGAACTATTTTTATAAAAGGAAATAGATTAGAAAATATAAAATTTATTCAAAAGCATGGAAAGTAATCTTTCCATGCTTTTTTATTTCATGTACATAGAGTTAACTATTTTGGATTTTATTTATCTAAAACACAATTCAGAATACGACATTTGCAATTCCGTGATTCCCTATATTTTAGATATAATTGCTTTTATTAATAAAATGGTATCATATTTGATTTAAATATTTAATATGAAGTGATAATTGCTTTTATTATTATTTTCCAATAACAAATCAATAAATAATTAAGTCATTGGAAACCAATAAGATGAAGTGCCGTATAACTCAATTAATAAATTAATGATAACTGAAATAAAAATTGTTTTGAGTCAATTTTTTTGATTTGACAACTAAAATCAGTACTTTTATTTAAAATTATGTCCCTACTTAAAATTAATATATTACTTAGTTTACAATTGCTGTTTATTGTAAATGTAATATCGCAAGATATTCACTGGTCGCAGTTTTATAATTCTGTTTTGAATTTGAATCCTGCTTTGACAGGAATACAGCAAGGTGATATTAGATTTCAAGTGAATTATAAAAATCAATGGAATAGAGTTCCTGTTGGATATAATACATTAAGTGCATCATATGATGGAAAATATTATTCCCCTAAATTAAGAAATAGTATGTTTGGTGCTGGATTACTTATCAATAGCGATAAGTCGGGTTACTCAAAATTAAAACAACAAAATATTCAGATTTTGGGCAGTATAACACATAGAATGGGTGAGAATCATTTTTTGACAGGTGGAATTGATATTGGTTTCACGCAAAGAACCTTTGATTTTTCTGAATTGTCTTTTTCCAATCAATGGAATGGAGATATATATGTGCCAACCTCTGCATCAAGAGAACCAAACGAAGGTAGATATACCAAATTTATAGATTTTTCTGTAGGAGTTAATTATCACTTTCAATTACCTAAAAAGAGAACTAAACTGGATTTTGGGGTTGGTCTTTTTCATATCAATAAGCCTAGGGGCAATAGTTTTTGGGCAGATAATACGGTATTTCTTCCTAGAAGAGCATCTTTTTATAGTTTAGCAACTATATATATCGCACCTAAATTCGATTTGATTGGAGCGGCATCATTTCAGTATCAGAGTGCTCACAAAGAACAACTTTATATGATTGCGGGGCGTTTTCATTTATCTCAAGAAAAAACAAAAGAACTTGCATTGCAATTTGGGGCGATTTTTAGAAATAAAGATGCTTTTGCTCCAGCAATAGAAGTTCACTATAAGCAACAATGGCAAATTGCATTTACTTACGATATCAATTTTTCTCCTTTTAAAATTACAACGGAAAAAATTGGTGGGCCAGAATTTTCCTTAACTTACATTATTACCAAACCACGATTTAATAAAGTCAAATTCTGTCCAATTTACTAAATCTTACAAACTATGAAAAATTTACTAATCTTTTTATTACTCACAATTAGTGTCGGTAGTATTCAAGCACAAACTTTAAGGCAGTATCGAAAAAGAGCTGCAAAGGAATACAAACATGGTAATTTATATGGTGCTTTGCATTTTTATAAAATTGCGATGGATTTGGATGAAGGTAATATTGATTTGAAAAATACTTATGCGGATATTGCTAGAGAGTATTCTGCATATTCTCTTTCTGAAAAGTATTATCTAGAAGTATTGACAAGTGAAAAAGCAGACAAATATCCATTGACCAATTACTGGCTGGGTGTTGTCCGTAAGTTTCAGGGGAAATATACAGAATCAAAAATGGCTTTTAATAAATTTATAAAGGATGGTTATGTAGAGGATCCAAGTTATGTTGAGAAAGCAAAAAAGGAAATCAATTATTTAGATTGGGCCATAGATATTGTAGCAGAAAAGAAAGGGGATGTTGAAATTAGACATCTGGGTAAAGGTATTAATACTTTTCAATCAGAACATTCCCCTTATTTATTGGACACAACCATTTTCTTTACATCTTATGGCTATGAAAATACCGAAAATAGTATTGCAAGAGACCAGCCATTTTCAATTATAAAGAAATCCACTAATGAAGCTACAAGTGAAATAGTTAAAGTCGAAACTGATTTTGTTAAAAAATCAGGACATTTGACATTTTCACCTGACCATAAGAAAGTTTTTTTCACGCTTTGTAAACAAAAAAGAGTAAGCGATATTAAATGTAAAATTTATAGCGGTAGGATTGATGATAAGGGGGATTTAGTGGATGCCAAAGAATTGCCAAATTCCATTAATATGGAGGGATTTACGACTACTCAACCAGCTGTTGGTTTTGATAATAAATTGCAAAAAAATATATTGTATTTTGTTTCTGATAGACCTATGGGAAAAGGGGGCAAGGATATTTGGGCTGTAGATGTATTAGATAATGATCAATATGGGATACCCTATAATGTAGCTGATATCAATACAATGGACGATGAGATTAGTCCTTATTTTCATACAGGAACACAGACCTTATTTTTTAGTTCTAATGGATACAAAAACTTAGGTGGATTTGACATTTACAAAACTACTAAAGTTGATACTTCTTGGAATGAACCTATTCATTTAGGTTATCCCATTAACTCAAGTTATAATGATATGGACTATTTTATGACGGATGGGCAAGATAAGGCATTATTCGCATCCAATAGAAAAGGAGCATTTTTTTTAGAAGAAGAAAAAGAAGCCTGTTGTAATGATATTTTTGAAGCAGATTTGATTCCACCATTTGTGGATATTTTAGTGACCACTTTTGATGCAGGTTCTAAAGATAAATTAAATGGGGTAACTGTCCGATTATTAAAGGTGAAAAAAGAAATTGATCAACAGATGCATCCAGATGATAATGAATATACTTTTTCTCCTGATCGTGGATTTGAATATATTTTAATTGGTAGTAAACCAGGTTATAATAATGATACAGTTCATATTTCCACGATAGATTATGACAAATTGGAACCCCTTAAAGCTGAATTGTACCTTAAAAAGATAAAAATTGATCTAACAGCTTATGTATTTGATATAAATAATGGAATTCCTTTGAAGGAGTGTACTATGACCTTATTTGATTGTAAAGGCAAGCAATTGGCTGAATATACTAACCGTTTAGAAAATAAATTTAATTTCCCATTGGAAGCAAATAGTTGCTATAAATTGAAGGTAGAACGGGAAGGATATTTTCCAAAAACGATTGATTTTAAAACAGATAATAGTGGTGAGCCTGTTATTAAGAATATCAAGTTGAAGCCTAGACCAGTTATTAAAAAATCATTGGATAAATACTTGCCAATGCCTATGTACTTTGATAATGATGAGCCAGACCATAGCACTTTGGCAACCACCACTACATTAACGTATGAAGATACTTATCAAAAGTATATGCTACGAAAAGATGACTTTATAAAAGCATATACGAAGGGTTTGTCTGGAGATAAGAAGGATATTGCTGCATCCCGGATTTATTCTTTCTTTGATAACGATGTGACGAATGGATATAAGTATTTTAATAAATTTACAGAATATTTGCTTATCTTTTTAGAACAAGGTAATGATGCTCAATTGATGTTTAAAGGATATGCAAGTCCTAGAGCAAGCAAGAAATATAACGAAGCATTGACAAAAAGAAGAATTAGTTGTGTAAGAAATCATTTTATGAATTATAAGAATGGGGTATTTAATAAATTCATTGAATCGGGAAAACTAGTCATCACAGAAGTACCTTATGGTGAATCTGAAGCGAAAGCGGATGTGAGTGATGATTTATACGATAAACGAAATTCAATTTATAGTCCAGAAGCATCGAAAGAAAGGCGTTTGGAAATAATTGAAATTAAATAAATAGCCATGCATAATTCCCCCCTTGGAAAATTCCCTTAAGGTGGTAACTATGTGATTTAAATATTGCATTAATTACTTATTATGGAAAATAATAATTTTTATTATTTCAGAGTCATTTTCATGTTCATTATTTTCTCCTTGGGATTGAACAATTCAATTCAAGCGACTCATATCGTTGGGGGAGAAATGACCTATAAATGTTTAGGAAACAATGAGTATGAAATTACTATGGTAATTTTTAGAGATTGTTTTTATGGTGATCCAACTGCTTTTTTTGATGATCCTGCCGTGATAGGTATATTTGATGGAGTAACTAATAATCTAATTGATAAAATTTCAATCCCGTATGATGAAATGACTAATGATACATTGGATGAGGTCTTAACTGATACTTGTTTGATTGTAGGTCCAGATCTATGTGTGCATTCTGCTACTTACATTGATACGGTTACACTAATGCCAAGGGCAGGAGGCTATTTATTGGCATATCAACGTTGTTGTAGAAATCAGACCATTTTAAATATCGTAAATCCTGTCGGTACTGGTGGAACCTATACTACTTATATTTCTGAAACAGCCTTACTTACTTGCAACTCAGCAGCATCTTTTAAGGATTGGCCTCCTTTGTTTGTATGTGTGGCAGAACCTATTTATTGGGATCATTCTGCTATAGATTTGGATGGAGATTCTTTGGTTTATAAGTTTTGTACACCGCTCTCTGGTGCAACACTCGAAGAACCTGAGCCGACTGTACCCTCCAACCCTCCATATGATCCTGTTGTTTGGAAATCACCGTATAGCGAGGATAATATTCTTGGAGGAACACCTAAGTTAAATATTGATGTGCATACTGGAATTATTACTGGTTCTCCAGAGATAAGTGGTCAGTTTGTGGTAGGAGTCTGCGTAGAAGAATATCGAGATGGTGAACTTATTTCAACATCAAGACGAGATTTTCAATACAATGTGGGACAATGTATTCCAACAGAATCAATTATAGAAAATGATAACACGGTCTGTGATGATTTAACCATTCATTTTAATAATGCAAGTACAAATGCTTCTGAATTTATTTGGGATTTTGGTATTGATGGTACGAATACAGATCGTTCTACAGAGAAAAATCCATCATTTACTTATCCAGATACGGGACATTATACTGTGATGTTGATTTCTCAGCCCCAAAGTGTTTGTTCTGATACAATTGTTAAGGATTTTTGGTTGACAAAATCAACGGCTCATGCAAATTTTAATTTTCTAACATTAAAATGTGATAGTACCATTATTATCGGTACAGATGATGTGTCTTATGATGATAATGCTGATATTGTTTCTTGGTATTGGGAGTTGAGTGATGGTCAAACATCTACAGAAGAAAATCCAACTTTCGTTTCAAATGATACACATGATTCATTGACTTTAACGCTTACTGTTTCAGATCCAGTAGGTTGTCCAAATACGATTGTCAAAACATTTCCTAGTATATCATCTGCACCTATTGGATTGGTGGATGGCAAAAATATTTGTGTGGGTGATTCTATTCAGTTTGTGAGTGCTCCTGTTTTTAATTCAGATTTTACTTATGAATGGTCACCGTCAGCCACACTTGATGATCCTTCATCTCCCAATCCTGTTGGTTTTCCTACATCTACAACTATGTATTCAGTCGTTATTACGCATACCGCAAGTGGATGTAGTAATATTTTTCAAAAAGAAATAATTGTAAATGATCTTTCTGATATAAAAATAAATGCAGTTGTTACTGATACAACGACCCATAGCCAAACTGAATTAACAGATATTTCAGTTGTAAACAATTGTGAAAATGAAGTAACCACTTTAACTTTTGAAAACACCTTTGGAGTTACAAATATCACTTCTATACAATGGACAGATGACCAAGGAAATGTAATCAGTGCAGAGAATACTATTAATGTAGATCCAGATTCAGTTGTGACATATACGATTATGATTACGGATTCTTTGGGATGTACTGGTCAAAAAACGATTACTATTCAAGGAAATCCTGTTGATTTTAATATTAATGAAAAAATTATTGATACCAATAATGATAATATTTCTGATTTTGACATTAATGGAGATGGCTATATTGATATTTGTATTGGTACTCCTTTTACCTTGCATATCAATAATAATATTTCAACAGATACTTTGAGTTTTATTTGGTCTGGAGATACAGATATTATTACAGAAGGGGGGCAAACAGGAAATCCTGTTTTAGAGCCTATCGAAGCTGGACATTTTTCTCTAGTTGTACAAGTTATGAATCAATATGGTTGTACGGGTATAGATACTATTTTAATTGCTGTTGCAGATCCATTTTTAGATCCAAAATTTAGTACAGACCAAACTTGCGATAATTTAGATGTATCTTTTACTTTTTTAAATGCAAATTATCCTTATTATCAGTGGCATTTAGGAGATGGGTCTTTTCCTATTACAAATAAAGAATCTTTTGTACATACTTATGCAGAGAGTGGCGTCTATGAAATTAATTTAACTCCATTATCTAATTTTGAATGTGGACTAAAATCTCTATCCAAAGAAATCATGGTTTATCCAACCAATTTGGATATCTCTTTTAACGCAAATGGTTCATTATCAGATGTGATTGATGTGGACGAAAATTCAAATACTATCATTAGTTGTGAAGAAGAAATTATTACTATTTCATCAACAACCACCACAAGTGCAATTGGTAATTATGATATCAAATGGTATGATGAAGATGGTAATTTGATCGATGGAGAAGAAATCATGGTAGAGCCAGGTGGGACAAAAACATATACTGTTGTTTATACAGATGATCTTGGATGTTCCTTTGAAAAGCAAATTACGGTAAAAGGAGGACCTGTGGATACAAAAATTATCGGAAAAACCATTACTGGACCAGGCGGTGAGATTACAGGCGTTCTTAATGAAGACGGAACAATTGATTTGTGCTTAGGTACTAGCTATCAGTTGGTAAGTGAAAATTTAGACCCAAGAGATACATTGTCTTATAATTGGACTATTTCGGATAACTCCATCTTAATAAGTGGAGCAAATACTAATCGACCCGTATTTACCCCTAAGGAAGCAGGGACTTTCGATATTTGGGTAGAAGTTACAAATCAGTTTGGTTGTATCAAGAATGACACCTTACAACTGCATGTGGTAGATCCAAATACGATATTAAATTTTAATTATTATATTGACTGTGATGGATTAACCGTTCATTTTACAGATGTGCAAACCAATGGGGAAGCAATTATTTGGACCTTTATTGATGGCCTAGATACTACCTATACAAATGAAATTGCACCTACTTATAAGTACAGTACGGTTGGATTGTATGACGTAACTTTATCCGTTGACGCCAATGTTGGTTGCGTAGAGCCCCATATGAAAACGGTGAATATTGTTGATCCCATATTAAAAAGTGATTTCACTTTTCAATATGATAGTTGTAGTAAAGATGTATTAATTATCAATTTCTTTGATCAAAGTATCAATCCCCAGAATAATACACAATCCTATTTCTGGGATTTTGGGCCATTAGGAACGAGTACTGAAAAAAATCCAACTTTAGAAGTTTTTCAAGATACAACCATTACGGTCACTTTGACTTTAGAGACGGCTATTGGTTGTGTAACAACATCAAAGCCAGTTACTTTGTCTTTAAATTTAATAGAAGATTTTGATTGGACTCCCAATTTGCTTTTTTGTGCCCAAAGTGATTCAATAATGCTGAATAGTGCAGGAAATCCAAATTATTTATATCAGTGGATTCCTTCAACAGGATTGAGCAATTCCAACATTTATAATCCAATGGTATTTGTCGATGATAATACAGATTATCATGTTATTATTACGGATACAACTGGGGGACATATTTGTCAAATGACTAAAGATTTAGCAATTTCTGTTTCACAGATAGAATCAAATTTGCCTACTTATAGTACTGTTTGTAGAAATGTTGATGTGGAATTGAATCCAAATTTTAATAACAATTTTACTTATAAATGGTCACCTGAAGATTTGTTTTCTGATATTCATAATCCAAATCCAACGGTTGTATCAATATCCCCTACGATGTATCATGTAGCAATAACAGATAATTTAACGGGTTGTACGGCTTATGATTCTATTTTTGTAGATGTTTCAACACCTATAAATTTGAAATTGCCAAAAGATACAATAGGCTGTGAAGTTATAGAGACGGAGTTGAGTATCGATGTTGATAAAGATGTACAAATTGCTTGGGCCAATGATCCTTTTTTCAATAATATAATTAGTACAAAGAAAACAGCTCAAGTTGTTTCAGCACGACCCAACATATATTACGTTACCGTTCGAGATGAAAATAATTGTACAGAAACGGATAGTGTCATTGTTGCGGATTATCATGTAGATGTGGAGCTAAGAAAAAAATATGAAATTTGTTATGGAGATTCAGTGGAAATTAGTGTCATAAATTTATTGGCTACAGATCAATTGGAATATCAATGGGAAGGACCAGAGTTGTTGGCATATACGCCAACTGTTTATGTCAAACCAACGCGAACAACTCAATATTTTACCGAAGTAGTCAATCAATATCAGTGTAGTCAAAAAGATACAGTGGAAGTAAAACTCAATCGAGAAGAGCCCATTACCAGTGACATTCGTGCATCTATTGATACGATTTACAAGGGGAATGATTCTCAATTATTTGTAGATACAGGTTACCAATACAAGTGGTCTCCATCCATCACAATGAGTGAGTCGGATATATTTAATCCAATTGTTTTTCCTGAAGAAACCACTGAATATCAAGTATTTGTATCTGATAGTCTTGGGTGTGGTATTTGGAAAAATATTACAGTTGTTGTGCTTCAAAGATTATGTGAAGAGCCTTTTATCTTTTTTCCTACGGCATTTTCGCCTAATGGTGATGGAGAAAATGATTTACTTCAGTTACATGGAAATGACTTAGAAGAAGTCTATTGGGTCGTTTATAATCGGTGGGGGCAGAAAGTATTTGAAGCGCATTCGATTGATGATAAATGGGATGGAAAATTTGAAGGAGAACTTGTTGCACCTGATGTATATGGATTTTATTTGGAGACTAAATGTGAAGATGGGGAAGTTTTTAAGAAGAAGGGGAATGTTACGGTTTTGCGGTAATATCAGTTTGAAAGTTAAAAGTTAAAGAAGTTAAAAAAGTTAGGAAGTTAAAAAAGTTAGGAAGTTATAGAGTTAAAAAGTTATGGATGGATACTGATTTGCGAAATTTGAGCAAAGCGTAAGGGAGAATTTAGTAAATCTTATCAAAATAAAATAATAAAATATTAAACGGAAGACGATGGAGATTGTTTTCCGTTTTTTTATTGAAATACGAGAAAATTATATCTGTTTTTGGCAAAAATGGCTACGAAAGTGGGTTTTTTGTGTTGTATATTTGAATTATGGAAAAAAAACAATAAAAGAAAAGGAGGACAACTGGAATCTTGGGAGTGGATATGGAAATGGATATGGTAACTAAAAAATAAAATATTATGAAGTTGATTATGCTAATTATTGGAATTTTGTTTTTGTTAATTTCTTGCACAGGAACTATCTTTATTAAAGATAACGAATTAACTCTTGAAAGAGAAGACTATGATGGGAATGAATTGAAACTTGACGGGTATTATTATGAAGATATTGTCATCGGAAGTG
>CAZOHX010000008.1:0-17004 GCA_964579315.1 uncultured Saprospiraceae bacterium | reverse complement strand
AAACTCCAATAGTAATACTTAGTCCATAGATATCAAAATAGGTTGTTGGTATAGTAAATTTTGAAACTGAGAGCTATCACCATGGAAAACATTTAGATCCACTTCGCCAATGATACCTTTGACTTCACCCTTATTGCCGTATTGCCAAAAAGTCCAGTTGTTTTCATCAATCAGTTTAGGTTGTTCATGATTGTATCGTGCAATCCAGAGCGGATATGCTTGAAAATAACCCGCAAAATATTTATTATAAAACTTATTATTTGTATAAATGATAGGTTTTACATGATAATGATTTTCTGTTAGATTTAACCATTTTTGCACATTGGACATCAATTGAATTCGAGACAAATCACCACTTAATTCGATATCCAACACAGGGGGCAAATCTCCTTCAGCCAATTCTACTTGATTGATAAAGTTTTCAAATTGTAATTTTGGATCAACATTAGGTCTAAAAAAATGGTAGGCACCACGAACGATATGATTGTCATAGATTTTAGTCCAATTTTGACAAAACAAGCTATCCGTGTGATCTCCCCCTTCTGTAGCCTTTATAAAAGCAAAATCTATATCTTGTGTAGCTACCGCATTCCAGTCAATGATGACTTGATGGTGAGAAACGTCTATTCCGTGAACATCATACGCAGCCATCCTTTCAGTTGGAGTATCACAACCAAAAAACAGGGATATAATTAAGATAAAATACACGTTCCTTCTCGACATTTCTAAACAAACACAGTTAAATGAAGTATAAAAATAGGCTTTTTTTAGACGTAAAACAATTTTGAATATCATTTTATCGGTTGAATGACAGTTTTGTTAAATGATAAAGCGAATGTAATTTAAAAAAACATTCTAATTTCTTTTCATTCCAGGGCGTTGTGAATCTGCCTACAAAATGTAGGATATTGAGACAATCGTCTAAAAAGAGAATAGGCTCTAATGAAGAAGAGTGTGTGACATATAGTGGGAGATTTTGGTTTTATAATATTCCATTGCCACACCATGTTGAAAAGTGGCAAAGCCACGACACTATCCATAGCCCAACGGGCAATGAACAGAAAAATAGCAGCGTAGCTGCGGCACTATCCGATCCTGCCTACCAAATGGTATGGATTCCCACATTTTGTCACACACTCAATGAAGAAGATTTAAATAACCCAATAAACGCACACCCCAATAAACGGACTATGAAAGCACTAACTTATATTCCCAACTACATAATTAATTATCCCAATGAAGAAATACTCCATCAAAAAATCAATACCTTTGTGCTCCAAAAATAAATATTATGGCAGACAAAAGACAATTATTTTTAAGTCATGTAGCTCAGACAAGCATGGCTCCCGTATTGTTGGAGATTGATAATGCAGAAGGGATTTATTTATATGACAAAAATGGAAAATCATATATTGATATTATTTCAGGCATTGGGGTAAGCTCTCTTGGACATAGACACCCCAAAGTTGTCGAAGCTGTAAAAAATCAGATGGATAAATATCTTCATACGATGGTTTACGGTGAATTTGTAATGACCCCCCAAGTGCAATTGGCACAAATGATTTCTGATAATACGCCGAATGGATTGGATAGTGTTTATTTTGTAAATTCTGGAAGTGAAGCGGTAGAAGGAGCCATGAAATTAGCAAAAAAGGTAACAGGACGAACAGAAATTATCGCTGCAAAAAACGCCTATCATGGTAGCACACATGGAGCATCTGCCCTCATGAGTGATACTTTTTTCACCAAGGCATATTTTCCATTGGTGCCAGGAATAAGATTTATCGAATATGACCATCTGATTGATTTAGATAAGATTACCCATAAGACTGCATGTGTAATTATCGAAACAATTCAAGGAGAAGCAGGCGTTAGGACACCAACAAATGATTATTTTAAAAAGTTAAGGGCTAAATGTACAGAAGTAGGTGCTTTACTGATTTTAGATGAAATTCAATGTGGATATGGGCGTACAGGCAGTCTGTTTGCATTTGAACAGTTTGGAATAGTCCCTGATGTGTTGTTAATTGCCAAAGCGATGGGAGGGGGTATGCCAATAGGAGCCTTTGTGGCTTCCAAAAAGATGATGGACACCTTGGCGGTTGATCCTGTTTTAGGACATATTACTACATTTGGCGGACATCCAGTAACATGTGCTGCAGGTGTAGCTACGCTTGAAGTTCTTTTACAATCGGATTGGATAGACCAGGTAAAAAAGAAAGAACAATTATTTAAAGAAATTTTGGTACATCCTGCCATCAAGGAAATAAGAAGTGCGGGGTTGATGATGGCGGTAGAGTTGAAAGACTTTGATTTTGTTCAAAAAGTAATTCAAAACTGTCTAGAGCGGGGCTTAATGATTGATTGGTTTTTGTTTGATGATTCAAGTATTCGTATTGCCCCTCCATTGGTGATTTCAGAAGACGAAGTGGTGAATTCAGCGAAGATTATTTTAGAATCTATTGATGTTGCTGCTAGGCAAAGTTTTTGATTTTTGTGTGAAAAAAATGCAAAAAAAAATGGATGACATATGCCACCCATTTAAAAAAAGTTTGTATTTTATTTTCAAATATTTTAAATTTCTTTACGTAATCTTGCCACAGGGATTCCCAATTGTTCACGGTATTTTGCTACTGTACGCCTAGCAATGACATATCCTTTTTCAATTAATAAATTTTTCAATTTTTCATCAGAAAGCGGTTTTTTCTTATCTTCTTTTCCAATAATTTCAGATAAAATACGCTTTACTTCAAAGGTAGAAACTTCTTCACCGTCATCTCGCTTGATTGCTTCAGAAAAGAAATCTTTCAAGCGTTTAGTACCAAATTCAGTTTGGACAAATTTACTATTAGCTACCCGAGAAATTGTAGAAATATCCAAGCCAGTAATATCGGCAATATCTTTCAAGATCATGGGTTTCAATTTTTGATCATCACCCGTTGCAAAATAGTCATATTGATAATTCATGATAGAATACATTGCTTTAAACATCGTCTGTTGTCGCTGTTTGATAGCATCAATAAACCATTTAGCAGAATCAATTTTTTGTTTAACAAAAAGTACGGCTTCTTTATCTTTTTTATTAGACCTTTTGCCTTTTTTCTTATCAGAAAAATTCTTTAAAATACCTTTGTATTGATCATTGATACGCAAATCAGGAGCATTTTTAGAATTTAAAATCAATTCTAAATCGCCATCTCTATTGCTAATGATAAAATCTGGAATAATGTATTGAGATTCAGCAGAACCACTTCCTCTATACCCACTTGCAGGTTTTGGATTTAGTTTTTGAATTTCATAATTACATGCTCTCAATTCCTCTTCCGTTATTCCCAACAATCTTTGTAGTTTAGAATAGTGTTTTTTAGAAAATTCATCAAAGTAATCTTCCAAAATTCGGATAGACAAAGAGATAGGGTGTTTTGGGTCTGAAATATTCAATCTTTCTTGTTTCAATCTCAATTGAATCAAAAGGCACTCTTTTAAGTTTTTTGCACCCACGCCAGGCGGATCAAACCGCTTAATTCTTTGTAATTGAGCAAATACTTCTTCTTCTGTTGCAGAAATACCTTTTAATATAAGCAAATCATCTAAAATTGCCAATGGATCTCTTCTTAAATATCCGTCTTTGTCAATACTTCCAACAATCTGAAGTGCAATGAAAAATTCACGTTCATCTTTAAAATCTAACATTCCGAGTTGAGATTCAAGATGCTCGTAAAATGAACTTTCTACAGCATAAGGAATATTTGTATTTTCTTCCTGTTGATAATTGTTATTGGTCTGAAGTTTGTAACTAGAAGGGTCATCTTCAATGTAATCTACGAGATAATCATCTAGTTCAAACTCTTCTGGTACATCTTCGTCTTTTCGCTCATCTGCGAATTCGTTCTCTTCGGATAAGGATGACTCCCCCCCGATTTCATTTTCTAGTTCTTCTCCTTCATCCAATGCAGGGTTGGCTTCCAACTCTTCTTTGATTCTCTGATCCAAAGTCGCAGTCGGAATTTGAATCAATTTCATCAATTGAATCTGTTGCGGACTCAGTTTTTGAGTTTGTCTTAAAGACGTAGTTTGTTTAATCATGGGCAATAATTAGTTTGTTGAAAAAATATACATGGTACTAATAATTGTAAGTTTGTTGATTCGTTTTATTGTTAATATTGAGTAATCTAAGCTTTTCTAAATTTGCTGTGAAACTGATTCAAAATAGTAAAGTTTAAATTGGCTCATTTGGTTGATATGTTTATATTAATTAAAAAAGTTCAATAATATCAAACGATAGCATAAATTACGTTTTCTTTTATATATTATATTTCCAAATGGTTAGGGTATTTGTGACATGTCAATCTCATATATCACCAATATTCTAGGTAAATATATAAAATTTTAGGGACAATAGCAAAAAATATGCCACTTTTTGTTTTTTCACATAAAAACAATTATAAAACACGGTTTTATAGGCATATTCTTTGAAATTCCACTAATTATACCATTAAAAACAGGCTTTGTTGCAGTAATATGAATAAAAAACAAATGTGTAATTCAGCCAAAACCTAGAACTTTTCCGCTAAAATGAGATTTGATACCTTCCACTAATTTATCATGACCTAAAGAAAAAAAAACAGAGAAAAAATTGATTATCAGTTTTATTAAATTTGTATTTAAAAGCATAAAAAACGCTTTTTTAATAATCAGAAAACCTTTTTAGAAAAACGGATTTTAACTTATGAAAATGAAAATATTTTTGGTTGAAATATGAGATAATAATATATAAAAGCATCTAATTGGGAGAAGATGTGACGAATTATAGTTTAGATTTTATTTCTAGAACAATGCTTTTTGATTCAATCAAAATTTGGTTGGCAACTTTTTTGATATCTTGTGCGGATATTTTTTGATACAATTCAGCTTCGGTATTAATTAATTCAGGCTTTCCCAATGCAGCAAAATAAGCAAGATTCATGGCTTTGTTCAAAATACTGATTTCTGAATAGATCAAGGCACTTTCTACACTATTTTTGATTTTTTGCAATTCTCGATTTTCAAGACATTCCGTTTTCAAAATTTCCAATTGTTCCCAAATCAAATTTTCCGCTTCTTGAATAGATATATCTTTTTGGATTTTGCCTTCAATAATCAATAAACCATTATCAACAGTGCCCGTGATATATGCGTTGATATGAACGAATATTTCTTCATCTTTAACTAATTTTCGATACAAACGAGAAGATTTTCCATTTCCTAAAATATCAGAAATCAAATCGGCGATGTAAAACTGTTTGTCATCTCGTCCGCCCATTTGAAAGGCAAGATATATAGCATTTAAAGGAGCATTACATTCTATGGTTTTACGGCGGGCATTTATTTGAAGTGGTTCTTTGGGTAAATTTGGCTTTAAAAAATCAGATTTAGGTATATTATTAAACCACTTATTCGTTAATTTTTTAGCATTCTCCACGTCAACGTTGCCACTTAGTACTAAAAAGGCATTGTTTGGACCATAGTATTTTTTATAAAAAGCATAAATTTCATCTAAGCTTGCATTTTCAATATGTTCTGGAATTTTTCCAATAGTAGGCCATTGGTAAGCATGCTTTTGATAGGCTAATTGACTTAATTCATGCCATACTTTTCCATAGGGCTTGTTAATGGTTGTTTCTTTAAATTCTTCAATTACCACTTTTTTCTGGATGTCCAAAGCATTTTGAGTTACATTTAACTGTAGCATTCTATCAGATTCTAACCAAAAAGCGATTTCAATATTCTCTTTAGGTAGCATGATATAATAGTTGGTAACATCGACATTAGTAAAAGCGTTACTTTCACCCCCAGCATTATCTATGGGTTCATCATAGTTGGGTGCTGTTTTAGACCCTGCAAACATGAGATGTTCCATTAGGTGAGCATAGCCAGTTTTATTTGGGTCTTCATTTTTTGAACCTACATTGTACAAGAGATTAAAAGCAACAAAAGATGTACTTTTGTCCTGATGCACTAAAACTTTTAATCCATTCTCCAATTCAAACTGCTCGTATGCTATCATGTTTTATAATTAAGGATTGCAAAGGTAGGTTTTTTTAATATTTAAAAAAAGAGTTAGGAACACAATTAGAATAAATGTACTTAATCTAAGTGAGATTATTTTGGGATTAGAGAAGGAGGGGATGAACGATAATAGCCCAATTGCCAGAGTGATTAGCAACATAGTAATAATCACAAAAGAAGCCACCTAAAAAGTACATTTATTTTGGGTGTGTTCCTTACCCAAATAATTGAGTAACTCTAGCTTAGAATTATTTCATAGTTTCTCTTATCGAATCAAAACTTTCTTTGTAATTATATTTTCATTCATTTGAAATTCAAAAAAGTAAAGACCTTCTGCTAAATTGGATACATTTATTGTCTCTCCTATTAAAGGCGACTTGGAAATTAATCGACCAAGTGTATTATAAATCGCAACAGAAATAGGATTTACCCCCACATCTCCAATTACTACGACTTGGTCATGAGCAGGATTAGGAGATAGCTTCAACAGATTTAGTTGTTGGATATCAGAATTGGCAACATGCTCGCAGTTACCCACAAGTTTACACCGTACATTTCTAAGCACTCCCCTCATAATACTAATTTGTCCGATGGTAAAACTATTCATACAAGTTTCTTCGGAATAGTCCATAAAATTTTCAACCATGTCAGGTTTGTCGTCCATATCTGATTGATCACAAGAATTTTTATCATGATTACAATCAAACATAGCTTGTTGATAACAATTTGGAGTATCATCTACACCATCATCAAATTGGCATCCATCTTGTAGGGGCACTTGTGCATCACCCCATGTGTGGCGTAAACCCAAATAATGTCCAATTTCATGTACGAGTGTTTTTCCTTCAGTATTAACATCTCCGAATCCTGGAATTTTCACTTCATACGGATTGTTTTTGCCAACGACTCTAAAATCCAAAACGACTCCATCTAACTCGGGAGATGGTGCTTTAAAGTCGGATGGCCAATGTGGTAGTCCAGCAGGAGGATACGAGTATCCTAAGAGTTTACCTTCTTGACCAAAAATACTGAATTTTTTTAAATCGCATACCCAAACATTTAAATTGGTCTCTACATCAACGGCATCACTTCCCCCTTCGGATGTTTGTTTCACATAATCAGCCAATCCACCTCCAAAAAGATCAACATCAAAAGTTGTATCTGTTTTAACTCTAATGATTTCTTTGAGTTCAAACTCAATTTTTGGATCGCTAACGATATCTACGAATTCACTTCTCACTTCATCTGCATTAGCGTTTAATCTTCTATAATTTTTATTCAAGACATCAATCTGCTGATAAAAAAGGCTATCATCAATATTTTCGAGAGAATCTTTCCAAACTACATGAAAAGTGATAGGGATTTTATAGACTTCTTCAAATCGATCTAAAGTATTATCGTTTTTTGCTTCATGGAATACACTATTGACATCATCAGCATAAGCTTTATCTTTCTGGATATTTTTCATAACAAAATCATAACCACAAGTAACATGTTGAGCATTACTAAAAATGGCTATAAACATAAAGCCGATGAAAAATCCTGTAATTTTCTGTATCATAATTGTATATTTTCTTGTAAATATAATAAGATTTTCATCAACTTATGAGAAAAAGAGTTCTTTTTTAAGCAAAATTCACTTCATATAAGTATCCAAAAATCCAATAAAAGCTTTGTAAAACTCAAAACGATTTTCTTCATTATGAAAACCATGTCCTTCATCATATTTTACCATATAAGGCACATCAATATTTCTAGCTCTTAAAGAACGGACGATTTGGTCTGCTTCATCAATATTGACTCTAGGGTCATTGGCTCCTTGGACGACAAATAAAGGAGTTTGTATTTTATCTACATGAAGCGCAGGCGAACCTGATGCCAAAATTTCTTTATCATTTTCTGGATCACCGACCATTTCGTACATCATTTTTAAATAGGGTTTCCAATAGGGCGGAATAGTATTTAAAAAAGTAAATAAATTAGAAACACCTACATAATCCACGGCACATTTGTACAAGTTGGGTGTAAAAGTGACTCCTGCTAATGTAGCATACCCCCCATAACTACCGCCATAGATAGCAATTCGGTCAGGATCAGCAATACCTTTTTGAATCAACCATTCTACTCCATCGGTTATATCGTTTTGCATTGTTTTGCCCCATTGTTTAAAACTTTTCTCCCAAAAGTCACGGCCATAACCTACACTTCCCCTAAAGTTCATTTGTAAAACGCCATAGCCCCTACTTGCCAGTAATTGTATTTCGGGATTAAACCCCCAATTGTCTCTAGCCCAAGGACCACCATGTGGATTGACTACAATTGGAAGATTTTTAGGCGAAATCCCCTTTGGCAAGGTCAAATATCCATGAATGGTAAGTCCATCTCGAGTTTTATAGGTAATAGATTGAGTGGATGCAAAATCATTTTCATCAAACCAAGGACTAACATCTACGATTTTCTCTAATTTATCTGTTATTTTATCATAAAAATAATAGGCACCAAGTGATTTGTCACTATAAGTACGCACCATATATTTATTTTCATCTTTACTCACAGAAGTTAAAGCCACTTGATAATTGGGTAATTCTTTTTCCAAGCGGTGTTGTAAATCGGCTCTGGATTTATCCAGAAAATGATATTGAAGCTTGTCGGTTGTATATGTTATAGCTGTTAGTACCTTTCTTTTTCGAGAGTAAATTAAGCTATTTACATCCACATCAGGATGAGAAAACAGCGGTTCACCCACTTCTTTACCAGTACTTAGATCCAATTTTGTAATGACCGATTTATCTCTACCCTGATTAGAAGATACATAAACGATATCTTTATTGTCAAAATCAAAAAATAACGGAGAAACGGACACTTTAAAATTTGTTCTTAATACTTCATGAAAAGGGTCATTTTCTGATTTTCTATACATTAGTACAGTGGTCGTTCCGTCCACAAGTTTAGAAGCAATCCGCAATTTTCCATTATGATCTGTTTGCCAAGAATCGAAAGGCTCTAAAGGATTTGAATTTTCTGCCAATTGAGAAATCTTACCACTTTTGATATTTATACGATAAGGCTCAAACAGCATTTTGTTGTTTTTATTCATCCCGATGATCAACTCATTTTCTAGGTCTTTTAAAGGATCAATAATTTGAATTCGAACCCCATCAAAAGGAGTTAGATCTTTGGCATTGGAACCATCCTTGTCCACGGCAAAAAGTTTGAAATTTTCGTCCCCACCACTATCTTTGATGTAAACCAATCTATTATTATTAGCCCAAAAGTATCCAGAGATACTTCGTTTCGTTTCGGATGTAATTCTAATGGCATGATCAGACCCTATTTTTTGGATAAAAATATTTTGTCTTCGTTCATAAGGTCCCATATATGAAAAATAGGTACCATCTGGTGACAATTGGTATCTCGATTTTTCGGGAGTTCTAAAAAAATCTTCTACACTATATTTGTGTTTTGCACTTCCTTTTTCAATGAGGGCTTGCAATTCTTTTGGAGAAGAAGGTAAACTAGGATCTCCAGGCAATTGAACTTGTTTTTCTGTTTCTACAGATGTTTCTTTCTTCATGTTAGACGTTTCAAGATTTTGAGTCACTTTAGGGTGACATGCAGTAAAAGATAAAAGTATGATGGTAAAAAAGGGGATATGTATTTTCATATTGTTGATGTTTCTATTTTATTCATTGAAGTAATGCAGATATTAAGATTCTAGTCGTTCTATCAATCTAGAAGTAGTTGCCAAAAAGCCTTTTTCTGTAATCATTCCAATCAATTCTTTGCCTTTAACAACGGGGAGACAACCCACTTTATGTTCCCTCATCACAGCTAGAGCATCTTTAATACTTTTTTCAGGAGAAATGGTAATAGGCTCCGTAATCATAATATCGTTTACAGTAGTAACTTTTCCTTTCAATATCGGATTTTTGATTAAATATCTGAGCAAAAGTCGTTGAGTAATAAGACCAACCAATTCACCATTTTTATTTTCTACTGGCGTATATCGAGTTTTTCTCCAATCCATCATTTCAGCGACAAATTCAATAATATCATCTTTTTGAACGGTAAATAAATCCGTTGTCATGAATTCTTCCACTTTAATTTGAGATGGTTTATAATTTTTAAAAGTATTTAATTCTGGGAGTTTCCAAGTATGAACAGGCATAGAAGTTTTTTGATTTTTAATAATACTAGAAGTTAGGCAAGCCAAAGCTTCATCTGTAGTTGTTTCTTCATTTAGTTTGGTAAAGGATCGTAACATCCATCTAGCTCCAGTCATATGCTCTTTTGCACGATCACCAATAATATTCAAATATTTGTCAATATCTTTTTTATCAACTTTTCTCAATTGAAGACCTTTTCTTGCAATAGGAATTAACTTATTAATAATTAAATCCACGGCAGTGATTTTTTCATCGTTAAACCAAGTAAAGGTAGAATCAATTCCATATTTTGCAGATTTTCCAAAATTATCAGCGGCATCATCCCATGCGATATGTTTTCTAATATCTTCATATTTTTCACTCATACCCACCATTAGTCCAAGCCAAAAAGCAGTATTTGCCATTTCGTCAACAACAGTTGGCCCTGCGGCTAAAACACGATTTTCGATTCTTAAATGGGGTTTTCCGTTCGGACTAATTCCGTAACAAGGTCGATTCCAGCGATAAACGGTAGAGTTATGAACCTGAAGAGCCCGTAATTTAGGCACATTACCTTTAGCGATTTCTGCAATAGAATCTTCTTCTATATCACTTGCAATCAATACTCTAAAGCGGGCAATATCTTCCTGATAAATTTCTAAAATAGATTCTTTCAACCAGCCATTTCCAAAATTCACCCTTGGGCTTTTTTCTCTCATGTGGTCATGTGAAGCCCGAGTATCTAGAGATTGTTGAAAAAGAGCAATTCTCGATTCGTGCCAAAGTCGTTTTCCAAAGACAATTGGAGAATTGGAAGAAATAGCGATCATTGGAGCGGCTAATACCTGAGCAATATTATACATTTTCACAAATTCATCAGGATTAATTTGTAAATGAACTTGAAAACTAGTGTTGCAAGCTTCAATCAAAGGAGAATCATGTTTAATATTTAATTCATCGATACCACTTAGTCTTAATTCATAAGCGTCGGTCGTTAATTGATCATTGATAGCTTCCATTAAGGCATAATATCTTTTTTTAGGGGTGAGGCTATCCATACTTAGATCATCTTTTCTCAAAGTAGGAAGAATACCTGTCAAGACTATGGAAGCATCGAATTTATCCAATGTTTTTTGAATTTTCATAAGATTAGAACGAGCTTCTTTTTCCATTTTAGCCAGACAATCCCCTTTAAATTCACGAGGGTCAAAATTTGTTTCTAGATTAAATTTTGCCAACTCCGTTTCTACCCATTCATAAGATTTCATTTTATCCAATGCATCTATTGCAATAAAAGCGGGTTTCATGGTATCGTTATTCACCATACACATTTCTTGTTCTGCTCCGATACGGATAATATCTTTCTCAAACCAATCGTTATCCAACATATACTCTAAAGACTGCACATCTTCTAAGAGCTGTTTAACAAATTTTTGCATTTCGGACTTATCGGTTAGAAGAGATACTTTTTGCTCACCCATGAGTTGATTTTTAGTTTTGTTAATAAAAGTTTTTAGTTTTGCATTGGATTCCCATCAAAAGGGAATTATATTTTGCGTAAGAATAAAATTAGGAAATTTATCTGACAGATTGATTAAAACATAAAAATAAATATTCATTTATGAAGATTTTATTAAAAAAAGCGATAATTATTGCGATTCTCTTGAGCTGTTTCACTTGTAAAAAGAATGAACAATTTCTTTTAGAAATGCCATATAAAGAGAAATTTTCTGTGAATGCGGGATTAAATTCAATAAAAACATGGTATTTCAACATAAAAGATATTCGCTCCAATAGAGCCGAATTGCTTACAACATTTGGTGTTGAAGAAAGTGAAATAACTAAAATTAATCCAGGGAAAGCGAAATTAATCAATGTTTTTGGGGGCAATGATTATAAAAATATTGAAAAAATATCTGTGCAAATATTTAATGATGATGTGCAAAAATCAAAGGAGATTTTTTATCGTGATGATGTTTCGCCTAGTACTGGATCAGATTTAGATTTAATAGCTACATTGGTAGATTTAAATGATTATATTGGTGAAAATTTCAATATTGTTGTAAAAATAAAATTTCGGAGTCCACCCCCTGTCTCTTTTGAGAATAGATTGGAGTTTTCCTTTATTGTGTTGTAATCTTATAAAATATACAAAAAGCATAGGTACATTCAGTTAATAATCCGTATTTTCATAACGACATTTTCAACGGGACGATCACTCGCATTCGTTTTGACATTAGCAATTTTATCAATCACATCTAAACCTTCTATAACTTGACCAAAAACAGTATATTCTTGATCCAGTTGGGGTGTACCGCCGATGGTAGTATATATTTTTCTTTGCTCAGGGGAATAAGTGATGCCTTTAGTTCTTTCGAAATTATCAAGACTAGTACTAGAAATAGGAGTACCTTGCACAATATAAAATTGAGATCCAGATGATTCTTTTTCTGGATTACCCGCCCCACCCGTACGAGCTGCAGCGAGAGCACCTTTAACATGAGCTAAAGTGTCCACAAATTCAGCAGGAACACGATATTTGGGACCACCGCCACCTAGTCGTACATCCATGTCAGCATGTCTAGATCTAGGATCACCCCCTTGAATCATAAAACCATTGATTACTCTATGAAAAAGCAAATCATTGTAATATCCTTTCTCTACCAATTTAATAAAATTATCTCTATGCTGAGGAGTTGCATCATATAATTTTATGAGCATATTTCCATATTTTGTTTCTATCATTACCATACAAGAAGAAGGAGCATCAACCAAGATTCTTTTTTTGATAGTACTACTTTTCTTTTTACGAATGGCCTTTAAGCTGACTTCATAGTTACCAGATGAAAGATATTTATGTTTGGGCATTTCATCTGTGGAAGTCGATCCATCGCCAAAATCCCATTCATATTGAGAAGCTTTTTCAGATTTATTTTCAAATACTATTTCAGAAGGAACTTTTACTCTTTCAGGATTGAAGGTAAAATTGGCAATAGGTTTTGCACAAGATGATAAAAATATTATTCCCAAAAGAAATAAATAAACGGAATATGTATTTGTATTCATGAATTATAAAATAATGTGTTTTATACAATTTGAAAGGGTGGAACTATTCCACCCTTCCCTTTTTAAATTTTTTAATTGCTTATTCTAATGGCTAAGAATTTCATCCATCCATAAAAAGAATCTAGAGCAATGTAATTTTCATTTTAACATCCTTAACGGGTCTATCACCAGGAGCTGTTTGAACTTTTCCGATTTTATCGATTACATCTAAGCCTTCAATTACCTCTCCAAAAACAGTGTATTCGTTATCAAGAAAAGGAGTTCCACCTACTTCTTTATATCTTTTTCGATCTTCGATAGAATATTTGATTCCTTTTTGTTTTTCCATCATGTCTAGCATTTTATCATCTACAGGTTTTCCTTGAACGATATAGAATTGAGATCCTGAAGATTTTTTCTCTGGATTGACCGCATCTCCTTGTCTTGCAGCGGATAAAGCACCTTTGAAGTGATATTTTCCGATTTCAGCGTTTATGGTATAGCCAGGACCTCCACCGCCCAATCTTTTTGTAGGAGGTGCGTCTTTTGAATCAGGATCACCCCCTTGAATCATAAAACCGTTAATGACCCTATGAAAAAGTAAATCATTGTAAAATCCTTCTTTGGCGAGTTTAATGAAATTTGCCTTATGTAAAGGTGTTTCATCATACAATTTTACTTTCATATTTCCATAATCCGTTTCAATGAGAAGGATTGTTTCTTTATTGCAAGAAGACATTGCAAAAAAGACAAAAGCAAGTAATAAAAAGTTAAATTTCTTCATTTTGTTGATTGTTATTTTTGTTAAAATAATTAATAATTTGCATTTTTAGTAATGTAGCTTGTTCCCCAGCAGCACCGACATCTATGGGTTTTAATAATTCCCAGACAGGCCAGCCTTCATCATCTTTACCGGCCAAACGATAATAACCAAGGTCACTTAAAAGAGTACAAACGGCCACATGCATTAAATCTTGTTTTTCTTCTTTAGTAAATTGTGCCTTGATAATACCCACTTCTTGAACACCAATTAATAATAGAATGGTATTCAAATCAGGAAGTTTCTTTTTTTTCATAGCATCTTTTATCAAATGCCGAATTTCAAGCCATTTAAAATCTAGTTCCCACTGTTCCGTTTTTTCCATTAAATAATTTTATGTTTTAGTTTGATTTAGAAACGAAATAATACTGCATTTGTTTTTAATAAAATACAAATAAGTAGATTGGCACATAATCTTACATCTATCTTTTGATATATTTTATCCAACATTAAGACTATAAATTTATAAAATCATGTACCAGCATTAAAAATGGTAGGTACTTTTTGTGCCCGTAATGCGGGAGGTAATGATGCAAGCATTCCAATAAAAAGGACGGTCAAACAAACAATGAGAATATCAGAAATACGTAAACTGATTGGATAAGAAGAGATGACAAATCCATCTGGAAACCCAATAATTCCATATTTTATCTGAATATAATAAAGTATTAAGGCCAAAACAATACCTATAATAACGCCTAGCAAACTAAGTAAAAATCCTTCTCCTAAAAAAATATTTCTAATTTCTATATTATTAGTCCCCATGGATTTTAAAATAGCAATATCTTTTCTTTTTTCGAGAACAATCATCCACAGCGTACCAATCAAGTTAAATGCGACTAAAATCAGCATCAAAGACAAGATGGCGAATCCCATCCACTTTTCAATATTCATTAATTTTAAAAAAGCTTCTTCTTGATGATATCTGTCCTTTGCAATTAGTTTTTCTCCAATAATTTTATCAATAGCATTCATGACCTTATTGTGGTCATGAGTTGGATTTAATTTCAATTCTAAAGCACTGATTTTATTTTTTGATCCAATCACTTTTTGAGCGAACTCCAAAGAAGAAATTATATATTTGTTGTCAAATTCTTGCTGAATTCCAAAGGTAGCTCTAGGATAAATGAATCCAGTATTAAAAGATTTTTCTAAAAGTTTAATCTTACCTTTTTTGGGCATATACACGGTCAAAGGAGAAAAAACGTCATCCACATTCACAGAAAGTTTATTTCTCATTCCAACACCAAGAATGGCGAGTTGCTTGGAATCGTCTTTAAGTTTAAAAACACCTTCTCTAATGGTAGAATCTAAACGAGTGACCCATTTAAAATTTTCATCTACGCCTTTAAGAGTACCATAATCTTGACTTTTTTTATAACTAAATATACCTATTTCTTCAATTGTTTTAGAAACGGCAATTACAGAAGGGATTGCTTCAAGTTGATGAATCATCTCGTCATCCACTTGAAATTCCTTTCCCTTTATCGGCAAGATTTTAACATCAGGATTGAAGTCGCTATAAAGTTTGGAAATCAAATCTTCAAAGCCATTAAAAACAGCTAAGACCAATATTAAAGCAGCAGTACCTATGGATAATCCGAGCACAGAAATACCCGAGATAACGTTAATTGCATTAGTAGATTTTTTACTAAACAAATATCTTCGAGCGATTCTTAATGGAAAAAACATAGATTTTGAATGGGGGGCTTAGTTAAGAAGAAATATTTCTTTTTGAATCAACCAATTATTTTGGTAAATCAAATCTAACTAACTCACTGAACTGTTTTGATCTATTTTTTATTTCACTTTGTGTAAGATTTTTTAATCTAGCAATACTAAATTCTTCCACACAAAAAGATGCTAAGGTTGATCCAAAAATAATGGCACGTTTCATATTTTCAAAAGAAATATCATCTGTTTTTGCTAAATAACCAATAAAACCACCTGCAAAAGTATCTCCTGCACCAGTTGGATCAAAAACTCTAGCTAAGGGCATTGCTGGTGCATAAAACATATTGTCTTTGTCAAACAATAGAGCACCGTGTTCTCCTTTTTTGATAATCAAATATTTTGGACCCATTTTTAAAATGACTTTGGCAGCGGTAATTAAGGCATGTTCGCCAGATAATTGTCTTGCTTCTTCATCATTAATAGTAAGGACATCTACTTCTTCGATTACCTTTTTTAAGGCGTCCATAGCTATGTCCATCCAAAAATTCATAGTATCCATTACGATGAGTTTAGGGCGATTTTTCAATTGCTTGATGACGCTCAACTGGATTTCTGGTGTAAGATTTCCCAACATTAAATATTTACAATCTTGATAAGAAGCAGGGAGTTTGGGGTCGAAATGCTCTAAAACATTTAATTCGGTAGCTAAAGTATCTCGTTGGTTCATATTATCATAATATTTACCCGCCCAGAAAAAGGTCTTTTCACCATTTTTAATTTCTAGCCCTTCTAAATCAATACCTTTAGATTTTAAAAAATCAATTTCATTTTTAGGGAAATCATCTCCAACGACAGAGACAATCTTAATGTCATCTGTAAAATAAGCAGCTGCCAAACTAATATAGGTACATGCTCCACCGATTACTCTATCCACCTTTCCAAAAGGGGTTTCAATACTGTCAAACGCTACGGTTCCAATTGATACTAAACTCATAATTAATTATTTTTGAAAAAAATCTGCACAAAGATTGCAATTTAATTTTAAATATAATAACTTTGCCCCGCATTTAAAATATAGCAATTGATATTTTGCTAAAAAATGCCTCTTTAGCTCAGCTGGTTAGAGCGCCGGACTGTTAATCCGTAGGTCCTAGGTTCAAGTCCTAGAAGAGGCGCAAAAAATAAATCTCAAGTCGTTGGCTTGGGATTTTTTTTGTATTGGATATTCCAATATTGAAATTACAGCAGGTTAAATAACTCAATTTCTCAACC